>JAGLYY010000483.1 GCA_023131935.1 Spirochaetales bacterium
TTTTTAAACGGGATAATGAAATGACATTACTCTCAAATACTCCCCCCGAACCCATAGGTAATTGGCGGCTATTCCCCAATTCTCTATATGCTCCAGTTTGTCGCTCAAGGACGCAAGATGGATGAATATATCCGGGATCATCACTCCTTACTTGATTCCAGCATGATATCGTGATAGTCGGTTTCACTCAGGCCATGCCAGGTGCATCCTTTCTTTGAGCAGATATGAAAATCGATCACCTTCGTCATTGCGGTAACCCGAAAATGAGCTGTCGTGGAACCACATTCCGGGCATTTTACCTTTACCGGGATCAGGTTATACATTCACTCCTCCAAAAATTTAGGATGCGTCGAGTAAGGGATCAAGTTCAAACTCTCTTTCACCTTGCAATGTAAGAGTAAACGCACCTGGGGTCTTAGCCGGATCAATCTCCGTGAACATCGGCGTTACCACCTTGCGCTGCTCTCCATATCTGTTGTTTTCCATCTTCTCTTTATTTTCAAAGACCAATGAATTTATTTTGCTATTCCTGGCATGTCCATGCCGCTGATGATTTTTGCGACGGTACGCCCGTAGTTTTCCTTCTTCTTTTCTGTTATCATTCCTCTGATGTAACCCCATGCAGTGTCTTCGTTGAAAGAAGCCCGCAGGCTGCCTGAATGTCTTCTCCCCGGGACCGGCGGATCGTTGCCCTGACTCCGCTATTGTTCAATCGATCTCTGAACCATTCAACTGTCTCCCTCTTTGAACTGCGAAGAGGAGTTTCCGGAAGATTGTGGAAGGAAATAAGGTTCACCCTCCCTTTTATCCCATGAAGGATTCGAACAAGCTCCCGGGCATGACGTTCCGAATCATTCAGATCCTCAAAGAGAATATATTCAAAGGTTACCCGCCTGGCAAAATCAAAGGGATAGGCGCGGACCACATCCAACACCTCTTTCAAGGGATATTTTCCTTCAACAGGCATTAATTCGACCCGTTCATCACTAAAGGGGTTGTGGAGGCTCACCGCCAGATTGCAGGAGGATTCCGCGAGAAAGCGCCGGATCCCTGGAATAATCCCGATAGTAGATACGGTTATTCTTCTCGGGCTCATCCCGAAACCCCATGGAGCTGTGAGGATTGCAAGGCTCTTAAGGACCTCCTCAGTGTTGTCGAAGGGCTCTCCCATGCCCATGTAAACGATATTCGAAACCGTTCTCCACTCCGGGATACCGCGAAGCTGGTTGAGAATCTCCCCGGCAGTGAGGTCCCCCCGAAACCCCTGCCTGCCTGTCATACAGAACTTGCAGCTCCACCTACAGCCAACCTGGGTGGAAACACAGAGGGTATTTCGCTTTTCTTCAGGAATGAAGGCTGTCTCAATAAACCGGTCCTCCCCGGCTTTAAACAGATATTTCTTTGTCCCATCTGAGGCCGGATCAACCCGCTCTACCCCGGAAATACCCACATTAAACCGTTTTTTCAGGAGGTCCCTTCCATTTTTAGAGATATTTGTCATCTCATCGATTGAAACAGCCCCTTTTTTATACAGCCAATCGGTTATCTGCCCACCGGTAAAAGTTGGAAGCCCAAGAAAACTCGTCAAACTCTTTAGCTCCTCAAGATCTTTTCCAAAAAGCTTCTCTCTTGTACTCAATTCTTCCCACCACCTCGTTTCAGGCTTTTTCTCTACCCTTGAATATTTCTAACTCAAGGGATAAAGTCAACTGCACTTGACCTGAAGGGATCGAAATTGCCAGTATCAGGAGGTTCCATGAAGCCGGTTATTATATACATTTCAGGTTCTCACCAACATACAGGAAAAACCATTACGAGCATTGGTCTTCTTTCCCTTTTAACCAAGATCTTCCCAGCCGAGCAACTCGGTTACATCAAACCGGTCGGACAACAGGTAATCCAACTCTCCGATGGTACCACCATCGATAAAGATGCCCAAATCATTGATAAGTTCACCGAAATCCCTGCCCTCGACATGAAAATAATCTCCCCGGTCCAGCTTGCAAGTGGTTTTACCAAAGAATACCTATCCTCCTCCTCACCGGAAGAGGAAACCGAAGTACTCAGACAGAATATTTTCGACGCCGTCAACCACCTTTCCCACAAAAGGGTCATCATTGCCGAAGGTACCGGCCATCCAGGTGTCGGCGGTATCGTCGGCCTTTCAAATGCCGATGTCAGCAATATGCTGGACGCGGACATCCTCTACATTTCGGATGGTGGTATCGGGAAAGCACTCGACAAAATCGAGGTTGATCTCTCCTATTTCCGGTTCAAAAAAAGCAGGATCAGGGGTATCATCTTTAACAAAGTCATACCGGAAAAAATACCACTCCTGAAAGAATATCTGACCGAGGACTTGATCAATAAACACTACCGGACACAGGATGATGTACCGATTCAGATTCTTGGATATCTTCCTCAGGTACAATCAATCTCCAATCCCTCTATGAATGTCCTGAAGAAACGGTTTTCAGAATCCCGGATCATCGGAGACCCCGAGGAACGGCAATGGAAAGTACCCTGCAATAATATTAAGGTGATCTCCCTTGTCGCTGAATATCTGCAGCCGGAGAAGTACATCAAGCCGGGAGATGTAGTCCTCATCGCCGCCGGCTCAAAAAACCGCCGGTCGCGGGTCCTTAATTACGCGAAAAGGATGAAGGGAACACTCGGGGGCCTGATTCTCACCTGCGGAGAAAGCACTCCCCTCTGGCCGGAGATTGAATCTCAGATCAGGGAATCGGGAATTCCGGCAATTTACGTTCAGGAAGATACAGCCATTGCCGAACAAAAAATCTTTGACGCTTATACCAACACGAAAATCCAGATCTTTGATGAAGAAAAAATCCGGCTGGTGAACAAACTTTTCGAAGATCATCTGGATTTTGATAAGTTCATCGATACCTTTAACTTGGAATAGGCTGTAGGGAATTAGGCTATAGGCTATTAGACTGTAGGCTGTTAGGGGTTACGCGTTGATCGAAGCAGGGTACCCAACCCTTTTCTGTTTGCGCAATTTATTATTAACAGCCAGAAATATCATGCACGGCTCCCTCCCGCGGTACTACAACTCTACTACCCCCTACCTAATAGTCTACAGCCTATCCACCTACAGCCTTCTTCTCCCCCACAGCCTTCCCTGAAGCGCGGAATATAGCAAAAAACATAGAAAATATGAGATATTACTTGCGAAACGAAATATCCCCCCCTATACTGATAAACAAATACCCATTCAATAGAAAAGGAGAAAGTAAAATGGCAGTAGATTTCAAAGGCAATTTCAGAAAAGCTTTCGCGAAAGCGGCGCCGGTTTTCAAGATGGAAAAAGACCTTGAGGAACGTCTCGCAACAGAGCCCCTTATGGAGTATTTCGTCAACATCCCCTACATTCTGGGAAGTGAGCGCCCGGAGGATTTCGCCGTAAGGAACTTAGCCCTGATCATCGGCGACCACTTAGGTAACTGGTTCCCCACCTTCAAAACAGGAACCAACAACTTCCTGAAGCGTTTCGAGCCGCTCATGCACTACCCCGGTGTTCCCCGGGAGAAGGTGGAACCCTACTTCTACAGCGCCATGGCCCTGATGATCAGCCACTGGCAGGCAAGCGTCGGCTCTGACAAGGAAGCCCGGGTGTACAACCCCGTTGCCGAGGAGGCGGTTAACTTCGATGCCTTAAAAGAATCTTACATAAAGCAGTGGGAGGAGAAGGTGGATCCTGAAGTGAAGGATCGGTACAGCGGTGATATGTGGGTAAGGGGATGGTGGATGAGAGGATAATGCCACAACTCAAAAAAGAACGGTACCACAAAATTAATCTGCTCTTTGCAGCTATCCTCTTTGTTACCGGTATTTTCAACATCATTTGGTGTGTATTGGCAATGAGAGAACCTCTTGTATCTACGCTGATTAGTATTGATGTTCTATTGCTTATCCTGCTGGGTTCAATTTTCCTCGCTTTGTACTTCTTACCGGCAATGAAATGGTTAAAGAATATTCAAATCTTTATTTTATTTGGAATAGGATTTATGATGATACCTACAAATCCACCAGATAATTTTTCCGGGCATATCTTCATCATCTTATCTCTTTTTTTATCACAACGTTATGGCCTGCTGAATAAAAATCTACCTCAAAAATTAATATCGTTGTCAGTGCTGCTTGCTGGTTCAATAACTTTATCAATTATCACATTCGAGGGTTCATTATTATCCATTCTCGGTTCCTTCCTTTTTGTCCTGTTTTATTATTGCCTTATCTACATCATTTTTGAGGAAGAGTTCCAAAAGCTCATCAGAAAGGTTGAGGAGGATAAACCGTTGGTAAGCCTAGGCCGGAACGTCTCCATGGTGGTCCATAACCTTAAAAACAG
>JAGLYY010000484.1 GCA_023131935.1 Spirochaetales bacterium
CGATTGACAGATTTGGAGGGTCTTACGCGTGGCCGTCCGATTCCGAGCTTATTTCCGCCGGAACATGGGACCGGCACTTTGATCATATGAGGAGCTATTGGGATAGTAAACTCGCGGAAATAGTAGATATCAAGGAACTGCCGGATCCTGCACTTATAAACGCGTATAAGGCAGGATACATCTATACCCACATAGTTAAAGATGAATTCGATCTCCATGTTGGAGAAAACGGGTATGACGGCGTGTGGGACCACGATTCCATCGGAATAATTATTACGCTGTTTACTCTGGGCGATTATCGCGGCGCGCGGACAATGCTTGATCATATCGCGGCTGTTACCCAGTATGATGATGGGAAATATAAATACAGTTGGCCGTATGCTGTCTACCTGCTGAAAACCGATGACACACCCTTCGTTTCCGGCCGTTTTGCCAGTTTAAAGAGATATGCTCATACCATCGAGGATGACCGGACAGGCCCCGGTGGCATCATGAAGATAACAAATGATATTGACAGTAATGGCTACTGGACAGTTGACAACTGGTCCGCCATGCTCGGACTTCTTGCTTATAGGTATGTCTGTGAAAGGCTTGGAGAAAGCGAAGAGGCATCCTGGGCGGAAATGGAGTATAATGACCTTCTCGCAAGTGTCGATTCCAAACTCACAAAAACTATCGCTACATACAATACAGATTATTTGCCTGTTTCAATGGTCGAGCCAAATACGGAAAATCGATGCATAATCTCCAAGGATGCCAACTGGGCAGCCCAGTTCTTTTTTGGACGGTGGGCATGGGATGGATACCTGTTTAATGGTGAGCAATATGGCGTAAATCTTACCATGATTGATGATACATACGATTATGGATTTGGACGATTGCAAGGGATCCTTCCGGCTCATAACTTTGGAGGATATCCTCATGGATTTTATTCCTCCTGTTATAACGCGGGATACGGCAGCGCCGCTTTACGTGGAGAGCGATATCGATCAGAGGGGATTTATGCCTATCAGATGATGATTAACACTACAATGACCGGTCCGTTTTCCTGGTGGGAGGGGATCTCTCAGCCAATAAACAGCTCATGGGAGGGCACACATCCGAAATACGGTAATGGCTCATGTCCGCATATGTGGGGGCAATCTGCATGCACAAAAGTTCTTATCGATTCTCTGATCGCGGAGAAAATTGATGGAAAAATCATTATCGGGCGGGGGATACCTGATGAGTGGATTGGTAATTCACAGGTTATCGAGTTAAACAATTATCCGATTTCCGGTAATAAAAGAATGGGAGTAAGAATTGAGGGCCATTCCGATCAGGTATTGATTACTTTCACTGGACACGAACCTGCTAACGAAATTTTGATTGACCTGCCTGTTTTTTTAACCAGGTTGCGGGGCTCTTCCATTGGAACCGTCGATCTTATCAATGGAAGAGTTACAATCCCACCTGCCGCAAAAAGCGTAACAGTTTATCTAAGCCCTTCATTAGAAGACAAAGGGGCAGGTAAATGAGAACATTCAGTGATATCGGGATACGTTACATCTGTCTGCTATCGCTTTTTATTCCATTGATCGTTGTGAGCTGCAGTAGTATAAGCGGGAATGGCAGTATGCCGGATGAATCCAGGAATGCGTATCCTGCAATTGAGTACAGTAGTTGTGATATTCCGCTAACCCGGCAAGCAAATATCCCTTCTGCCGGAGTTGATGAAACCGGCACAGGAAAAATCTTCCTTTATACCGGGGAATATTGCCTTACGCTGGATGGAGAGAAGCTGCTTCTTTCCCGCGGGAACAGCCAGGGAGCATTGGTTTTACGTCCTTTGGGAGAAGATCTGAATTTGCTCTCCTGCACAAATTCTGTCTGGATTCTGGATGAGGATGAGCACTGCGGTGTGTTGATTCATGGTTCAACGCTATGGACCGATTTTTCTATGGAGCTTTCGCTCTATAAATATAATCCGGGGCTTATCCACTATAAAATTGAACTTACCCCATTCGCTTCTGTTACTTCCGCTGAGATCAAACCTGAATGGAGTTTTATAGATGCATCTGCAGCCACGATTGCATCCGGCGGATATTCTTCATACGCGGATAGAGCTCCGGGGGCAGCTCCATGTTTTTATGGATATGCTGAAAAAATCAACAGTACAATACTATACTGGACAGATCTGACCCGTCTAAACAGCTTTTGCGACGCTGTCCATTACTCGCCTTCAGCAACCCCTTTACGGCGGGGATACAATTTTGGCCACAACATCGGATGGAATGATATTCGCCGTCTGCCTGAAAATGAACCTTGTGTGATATATGACAGCTACCTCTATCTCGCTCCGGATAAGCCTTCATCAGAGGAGGAGTCCTTTAAACGCTATCTTTCTGAGGTAAGCGACATCTACGATCTCCTGGCAAAGCCGGAAGGCATATTACCGGACTGGCAGGACCTTGCTGAAAAAACGATTGATGATATGTATGATCCCGATACCTGGATCATTCTTAATGGTAAACGCTACTGGCGTGCCTATGTCGGGGATACCCGTGAGTCTGCCGAGGCGATAACTCAACTGGATATCGGCTTATCTGTAGTCCGCTATAAGGAACGTTACGGAGGTACGGAACAAACAGATATAATCATAGAAGAGAGTCTGTCGGCACTGGGAGATTTTTACAACCCGAAATACGGTTTGATACAGAATAGCGGGCCGCTTCTATTAAGCGGCGATCAAGGACGGGGTGATACCTGGTATGAACTGGGACATGTTCTTAAGGCAGCGGAATGGGGATTGTTGGGATATAAGGAGGCAGCCGATCTCGCAAAAAAAAGCCGGGATTCATGGATCAATTTTGCCAGAACAGTAAACTATCGGTTCCCTCAGTTCTACAGGTTTAACGAATGGCAGGGGACCGGCAGGGAACCGGACGCGGCAGGTGGATACGCGCTATACATGATAAGGCTGTCCGGTCTCTATGATGAAGAGAGTGAAAGAAGCAGATGTATGAGGGAAGCCATGAACGCGGTACAAGCTTTCTCAGGATATGGATTTGATTTTTCTTATGAAACCCATATGACCGCCGCGGCAGCATTGGCGGCCGCTGAACTCGCGGAACGTACAGGAGATGATAGCTGGCTTGATTATTCATACGGTCCCATCGCGAACCTGGTCCGTTTATCCTGGTTATATGAGATTGATTATGGAACCGGGAAATCTGTAAGGACTTTTTTTGGTTTGTGCCCGACACAGCGCTCGGCAGCAATTACGCCGAAAGAACAGTATGAAGCCTGGATTTATCTGACAGAATATCTCCGGCTGGCACATGGTAAGATTGATCCCGCAGTCGAAAAACTGATCAGCGAATTCTGTTATCATACGCTTGTAACACTGAAGGACAGTCTCCCTCCCATTGTCCCTGACGGGATTATTACCGAAAATCCGGCAGCTTACGAGACAGTAGAGAAAAACAGGTTAGATCTCTACATCCCAATTGAGGATATGCGCGACGGATGGGATATCTGGGGAGCGATTGGTCAGGAGGTCTATGGCGCGGGGATGGCACCCACATTTGCGGCATTGGCTTATGAAGAGATATTTCCGGGAATAACTGTGTACAGTGGTTACCCGATTGCCGGTATTGATAATAGAGATGTGTCCCGTACAGCTGTGACCTTTTCAGGGGTTCCGGGAACATCTGCGCCTGTATCGGTAACCGGCTGTACAGAAATACTTGATAATGAAGGAGAACCGGTAAAAACAGAAAAGCGTGGAAACGTGCTTCTTTTTATGGCTGAGGGTGGAGCAATCTATTATTTTTGTCATCTTCAGATATAATGGCGAGACAATAGAATGGAAAGGTTAAAATATTTTAGAGGTTAGACTGAATGAAAGAGAATAGTAATAGGATAAACATAATAAAACCGGACTATGAGTTTCTGCCCGACAGCAGCCGGGTCATTACCCGGTGTTTTTTTCCGGGCGGGAACAATGAGAGAGCTATAACAATAATGGACAGGGTATCATCCCTGTCAGAAGAGAAAGTTGAAGAGCTTCTTACCGGTACTCTTGATCTTTTCTCGGATCGTCACAGGGATATTAAAAAGGTATTTAAAGATCACTATGAAACAGCGAGTAGCAGAGCCGGATACAGGGGGAACTCAACTGAAAACAGAAAGCTCCTTACCGGAGCTTATTTCACTATGGAATATTCCGTAACTTCCGCTGCCCTTTTTAATCCGTCAATGGTCCCTCATCCCGATCAAAGTAACATTGAGGATGGGGATCTGAAGTTCATCCAGAGCTTCAGAGCTGTAGGAGAGGGGCATATCTCTTCCATACTATTCGGAGAGGGGGTAATAAAGAAAAACGGTAATATAATAATAGAAAAGAACAGCCCATTTCTTGATCAGGGACAGATCACATATATCAGTGACACTGTGTATGAAATAAATTTTAATAAGGATTCAGAGATTTCTTCCCGTATAATTTTCCCCGTTGTTCAAAATGAGAGAATGGGGCTTGAAGACGCCAGGTTTGTTAGGTTCGTGAATGATACATACTACGCCACCTACACTGCCTTCAACGGT
>JAGLYY010000485.1 GCA_023131935.1 Spirochaetales bacterium
GAGTCCTTCGAGTGGTTGGAGTGACGGCGTCTGCGCCATCTCGGATACTCGCGGAGGAATGAAGTGCAGGCACGGTGATACAGGCGGCGTCATAGTACTAGAGAACGGAGCTGTACGGGCGTACCGGCTAAAAAACGGATGGAGAAGTCGCCCTCTCGGCCTTCGGCCTGCGAGGGCGCTACTCATCCTTATTGTTCCTGGCAGTTATTATTCGCCATCGGGCGTCAAACCGGGAGCTTAAAGGACAGTGGTGCTGAGAAGGAATCCACCGATGGGGAATAAAAGACTGGGGAATCGTGCAAACCTCACTGTCAGGAATAGCAAAGAATACGGAAGCGAGTGTTTCTGAGGAGCTTAGGTAGCGGTAGTACCGCACGCCGGGATTTGTGTGGGGTCTGCCGGGCAACCGGCAGCTCTACCACGATTAAGTATGAAAGAAAAAAACGAAAGGACATTATGACAGCGAAGATATATGAGCGGTTGAGCACGGTATATGATCTAGACTGGGGAAAATGGTCCCGTCAGTATATAGCCATCATTCAAGAGATGTTAGCGCAACTCGGCATCTCCCGTGCCAAGATTCTCGATCTTGCCTGTGGAACGGGGACTTTGGCTTTAGAGCTTGCCAAGTTTGGACATTCGGTTCTGGGGGTAGACATCTCCCCTAAGATGATCGAGGTTGCAAAATCGAAGGCTGGTCACCTCTCGAACGTCTCGTTCCAAGTTAGCGACATGTTAGATTTCACCACTGAGGAGGAGTTTGAATGCGTAACGTGCACCTTTGACTCCCTCAATTATCTCCAGAATATTGACCAACTTCAGGCGGTTATCGAGAAGGTGGGTCGTGCACTTAGACCGGATGGGTTCTTCATTTTTGACTGTAACACAGAGCAGTTGTATCTGACTCGTCACAAAGGGACGCATCAGCGCGAGCTTGGCGGCCAATCCTTCTTGCAAAAACTCCACTATGACCCCAAGCAGAGGATAGCCACCACGGTTTTCGAGTTCTCTGACGGTACAGAAGAAGTGCATACACAACGCCCGTATAACCTGGATGAAATCCGTCCTATTCTTGCCAAAGAAGATCTCATCGTTGTGCGGACCATCTCCGGGTTCCATGGAAAGCCGTACACTTCTGAGAGTGAACGACTTATTTGTATTACGAGGAAACAGAAATTAGGAAACTTATAACAATACGCTCCACCTGACTGGCAATTCGCTGGCGCTCATCGCCAGTAGGTGAGCTTTGTCGTTATCTTTAAAAAGGTACACTAACAAGGAAAGGAATACTGAAATGAAACCATTAAATGGTAAAGTAGCGGTTGTTGCTGGTGCAACTCGTGGTGCAGGCCGTGGAATTGCATGTATGTTAGGGGCAGCAGGAGCAACTGTTTATTGTACAGGTCGAAGTATTAGAAACAATTCCGCTATGAATAATCGACCTGAATCGATTGAGGAGACAGCGGAAATGGTTAGTGATTATGGTGGAGTTGGACTTTGGGCTCAAGTTGATCACACAAAAGAAAAACAAGTTAAATTGTTATTTGAACGAATAAAGAATGAACAGGGATGTCTTGATATTCTAGTTAATGATATTTGGGGTGGTGATGAACTTACAGAATGGAATAAACCTTTCTGGGAGCTATCTTTATCAAAAGAACGACTAATGTTTGATAGAGCGATTTATTCTCATATTATCACTAGTCGTTATGGTGTACCTCTAATGCTTAAAAAAAAACAGGGTATTGTTATTGAGGTTACAGATGGAGATCATTATGAGTATAGAGGCAATCTTTCTTATGATCTTTCAAAAAATTCAACTATACGCTTAGCTTATGCGATGTCCCATGATTTACAAAAATTTAATATTTGCTCATTAGCTATTACTCCTGGATATCTTAGATCAGAGGCCATTTTAGATGGGTTTGGAGTATCAGAGTCAAATTGGCGTGATGCTATTCAGCAAAGCCAAGAATTTGAAGCATCAGAGACTCCATTTTATATAGGGCGTGCTGTTGCAGCGCTATCATTAGATCCAAACATTTTACAAAAATCAGGCAAGGTCTTTTCTACTTGGAATCTATCAAAAGAATATGGTTTTTCAGATATTGATGGGTCACAGCCAGATTGGGGTAAATATTTTAAGGAAAAAATTCTGAAAAAGAGTGAGTATTCCGAAATGAAATGATAGTCTTAAAATTTGGCAACATTTAATTAACACATTTTTTGGCTGAATAAATCATAACATTCACATCCACCGGACACTAATCGCGTCGGTGATGATAGCGTTATCTTTACTTAAAAAGATATTTAAATGTTTTTAACTGATGCCAGCATTGAGTCGAGCAAGATCAGATAAACACACAGGACGGAGGTAAACATGGGACAACATCCACAGTCATTCGAGAAAGAGATAACGAAGACCTTACGAGCAAACTGCTTGCTGTATGTTCCTGAGCAGTATCTGACGTCGCAGAAAGAGTGGCCGCTTATTCTGTTTCTTCATGGTGCAGGAGAACGTGGTAACGACCTGAGTAAGGTTGAAATACACGGTCCACCAAAGCTCATTGCGAAGGAGAACAAAGAGTTTCCTTTTGTCATTGTGTCTCCTCAGTGCCCAAAGGACGGTTGGTGGTCCAGCGAACTACAGATCGACGTTCTGAATGCCCTTGTGGATGACGTTGTTTCACGATACCGCATCGACCGAAATAGAATCTACGTCACCGGCCTCAGTATGGGCGGCTTCGGCACGTGGCACCTTGCCGCTGCGTATCCTGACAGGTTTGCAGCGATAGCACCAATCTGTGGTGGTGGAAACCCGGAAGACGCAGCAAGTATGGCGCATTTGCCGGTATGGGTCTTCCATGGAGCGAAGGATAGCACAGTGCCTCTCAAGAGGTCAGAGGAGATGGTTGCCGCATTGCAAAAGTCTGGCTGCAAAGTCAAGTTCACCGTCTATCCTGATGCCGGACATGACTCCTGGTCCGAAACGTATAGCAATCCAGATCTCTATGAGTGGTTTCTGCAGCACAGTCGTTCATGCAAAGAGTAAAAGAAGAATCTATCCTAACAAGACGGGTGCACCGTTATAGCCCCGTCTTAAGAAGCCAGACATAACAGTAAGCTATAAGCCCAATGCGGAATCTGAAGGAGAAGTGCGAAACTTGCAGCACTTCCGGAGTCAAGGTTTCTACCTAAGCGAAAGTGAGCCTTCGTAAGGCAGGTATGGTGGATGAGGTGCCGAGGAACACCGAAGTCCAGTATCCTTTTCGTAATCCCATGTTTGCACTTTTTTATCTTCCGCCGCTGGTATTTGAAATAAAGCATACGTTCCGGTGGGATGAAATACAGAGGTTCAATGGTTTCAGCGTCTTTTCTTCCCATTGATCTGAAGTTTCCGGACTATCTGAGCATGCCAATTGTGTTTTTCTGTTGTCATAATCTTTCCTCCAATGAAAAATATTGTGGAATAACTATGATGAATGAATTATGATTTTGCTAACAGTATGCTGGCCGCGAAGCGGCTTGCTTGAACATGCGGTTGAAGTAGACTTTGAAACTGATGCCGGTAACAGTAGCTTTGAGCGGATAATCTGTAGCCACTCTTTAA
>JAGLYY010000486.1 GCA_023131935.1 Spirochaetales bacterium
TAATTATTCCAAAGGAATATCCGCCGGAAATTGATGTAGAAGGGCAGGAGCCAAGAATCGGAGTATTTGTCTGTCACTGCGGAACAAATATTGGTGGAGTAGTCAATGTTCCGGGAGTCGTTGAATATGCAAAAACACTTCCTAATGTCGTTTTTGCAGATGATAATTTATTTACCTGTTCGAATGATACACAAGATATAATAAAAGAGAAAATAAAAGAACATACTTTGAATCGTGTGATCGTTGCCTCTTGTACACCAAGGACTCACGAACCTCTATTTAGACAAACAGTCCGTGAAGCCGGACTAAACCCATATCTTTTTGAAATGGCAAATATCAGGGATCAATGCTCATGGATTCATATGCATGAACCTGAAAAAGCCACAGAGAAATCCAAAGACTTGGTAAGGATGGCCGTGGCCAAAGCACGGTTATTGGAACCTCTACAAAAAATGTTAGTACCAGTAATAAAATCCGCACTGGTTATTGGGGGCGGGCTTTCCGGGATGACGGCTGCAATTGAACTGGCAAATCAAGGATTTAATGTATATTTAGTGGAAAAAGAAAAAGAGCTGGGTGGAAATCTAAGGCATATTCACCATTTATTGGGTGAAACAAAGCCCCAAGATGAATTAAAGACTCTTATCGAACATGTTAAAAAGACAGAGAAAATCCATTTATATGTAAAAGCCGATATAAAAAATATTGAAGGTTCAGTCGGAAATTTTAAAACAATGATAGCCACAAATGGAAAATCAATAGAGTTTGAACATGGAGTTGTGGTTGTAGCAACCGGTGCACAGGAATATAAACCAAAAGAGTATTTATATGGTCAGAATGAAGGAGTTTTAACCCAGCGTGAACTTGAAGAACGCCTGAGCACAAACGGAGAGTGGTCAACTCAAGCAGAAAATCGTATCCCAAAAAACATCGTGATGATTCAGTGTGTAGGTTCCCGGGACGATGAAAGACCTTATTGCTCAAGGGTTTGTTGTTCAGAAGCTGTAAAGAACGCTCTGAAAATAAAAGAACTTTTACCTGAAACAAATGTATATATATTATTCCGGGATGTTAGAACTTACGGATTTAGTGAAAGTTATTATACCAAAGCAAGGCAACAAGGTGTCACATTCATGAGATATGAAGAAGACCGGAAGCCTGAAGTAACCCAGAACGGAAACGGGCTGCATGTGAAAATTTTTGATTTGACATTAAAAACCATGGTTGAAATACCTGCAGAGCTAGTTGTACTATCCACCGGGATAGTTGCAGATGAAGGCAATGAAGAAATTTCAAAATTATTAAAAGTTCCGTTAAACAATGATGGATTTTTCCTTGAAGCACACATGAAGCTGAGACCGGTTGACTTTTCCACCGACGGCGTATTTCTTGCGGGGTTGGCCCACAGCCCGAAGATGATTTCGGAAAGCATTGCCCAGGCACAGGCTGCTGCCTGCCGTGCGGCAGCAATCATAAGCAAAGACGAGTATGAAACCGAGGCCACGATTTCTTCAGTGAATGAAGAAATCTGCAGCGGGTGCGGTACTTGTGTCGAGGTATGCGAATTTAACGCTCTTGAACTTGTCGAAACACTGGAGTGCGAGACGGTATGCAAAGTGAATCAAGCGCTCTGCAAAGGCTGCGGCTGCTGTGCAGGGGCATGCCCGAGCGGCGCGATAGAGCAGAAAGGTTTTAGGAGAGACCAGATACTTTCCGCTATTGATGCGGCAACGAGCTAAGGAGAGAATAGTGGCTGAAGAATTCGAACCCAAAATAGTGGCATTTCTCTGCAACTGGTGCTCGTATG
>JAGLYY010000487.1 GCA_023131935.1 Spirochaetales bacterium
TCAAACTTGAAAAGATTTTTAAACAAAGTCTGATTGAGTTTGCTAAAGTCATAAACCCAAACATAGACCTAACCACAAGCGAAAATCAGAAATTGATAAGCGGGACCTCTACAACTATTGTATCTGAGGTTCGCAGGGCAATTGAGTTCGGGGGATCTGGCGGTATACATATTCCCGGAGAGGCTGAAACCACACGTGATTTAGATAAGGTCACTTCTTGGCCTAATCGTTGTGGTGTATGCGGAAAAGAGATTCAAAGTACCGTTTGCCTATTCGAGAATAATGTCCGCTATTGCAAAGATTGCTATGATAAGCGGTCGAAAGAGATAGAATGAAAAAACTACCACAGGGAGAGAAGCTGCGAACCTGGCCGAGAGTCTGGGGATACCTACGGAGGGGATCAGCGGAGACGGTATTGCTCGCAACGTAGTGAATGACACGGAACTACAGCGGTGAGTCGGATAACTCTACCGGACCAGGAGTGAGTTAAGGCTATGGATTGGAGAGAGGATGGAACAGGAGGAGTTGAAATGACCGTGGGTGGGATATATGCAAACCGGAGAGGGCATTCATACCTCGACTAACTGAACAAGAACAACAAGAGATCATCAGCTATATCGAGGCGGACAAGCCCCTGCCTAACAAGTACCGCTTTCTGCTGTTCGAGGAAAGGCGCGAGGTGGAACTGGTCTGGAACGGTAAGTCCAGCGAGGTATGCCACATTGTCCTACCTTTTAAGGTGATTGAGTAGGTGGACGAGCCGCGTGCCGAGAAACATGCCCAAGATCGCACCGGAATTATATTTAGGACTACGAAAGGTAAATCGGTAAGAGATGCCTATATTCGTAAGATGATGCGCCAGAAGGCCGTCAAGGCAGGCATAGAGAAGATTATCACGTTCCATGGCCTCCGGCATACTGCGTTGACCCAATTATACGAAAAGACAAAGGATATACGGCTGGTGCAGCAGGTTTCAGGCCATGCAAATATAAGCACATAAGATTTATACCCATATTTCCGGGGCGGATATCCGAGAGGCAATGATAAATTTTTAGTTGTTTGCTTGCGTGTGATCATAAAAGAATGGACTCGAGGAGGTATCACAATAGCATAACCGTGTATTATACGAAGCAAAAGTGAGGGTAGCGGCCCGATATTTACAATGGTGTTCGTGTATAATGAAATCAATTCACTGTATATGCGTCAAATTAAAGCAATTGAAAGTATCAATGACAATTATTCCAAGCATATCATCGAAAAGCTTCAATTATCAGTTTATACAAGAAAGTTCTTGCATATGATATAGCATGTGCTACAATTAAATATTAGAAAAGTATCGGTCCACCGCACTTAAAGGAATAACCATGACGATACAACAAAACAATTTTCCGGAAACTGTTAAAAATGTGAGAGCCACCCTTGGGCTTTCTCAGGAAGAATTGGCTCATGAGTTAGGAGTCAGTTTTTCAACTATCAATAGATGGGAAAACAGACAAACAAAACCAATCAAATTGGCTCGACGACAATTTGAAATGTTCTGTAAGAGAATGATTGAGGAGGGGAAGCTTGAGATAGAGGAGAAAGGATAAAAATGGACAATGCTTTCTTTGAACATCCTATACTAAATTCACCTTATGAATACCCAAAACGTCACTGGCAGCTTGATGAACAAGGACAGCCCACTCAGAGGATTATTGAATCACGGCGTCGTGCTGAATTTATAACTCCAATTCCAAAACCAAGAAAGCGAAAAGACTCTACCAAACAACAGGAAATGATTTTCGATGAAGGTCGAGGCTTATCATCTAAAGATCAGCAATATGATCCATGTAATCCGACCGGTTCAACAATTCATGTTAACTTTACTACATCTAAAATGAATCGTTATGAGACTGATTCCAGAAAATGTCATATTAATTGGGTTATTCTGGATAGTGATTGGGAAGCAGAGTTTTGCAGAGTCGTTGAAGCTCACCCGAAAGTAACAGCTTATGTAAAGAGCCACAATCTTGGACTTGAAGTTCCTTACCGATATGGTTCTGGAACACGGAAGTACATTCCGGATTTTGTCGTGCTTATAGATGATGGAAATGAAGGTACTCTCCATCTGATTGTTGAAATTAAAGGATATCGGGGAGAAGATGCCAAAGATAAAAAAGCTACAATGGAAAACTACTGGGTACCGGGAGTAAACAACCTGGGGAAATACGGGCGCTGGGCCTTTGTTGAGTTCACTGATGTGTTTGAGATTGAAAACGCCTTCAACAAGATGGTCGACCAGGTCTTTTCCGAAAGGAGCTGAAGGAAATGGATGCTGAGAAATTAGCTCTTCTGATAGAAAAGAGCGAGGACGAACACATTGAATTCAAAAGGGCAGAATTCTCTTTTAATTTCGATAAACTGACAGAATATTGTGTAGCTCTTTCCAATGAAAGGGGTGGACTGCTCATTCTTGGGGTGACAGATAAAAAGCCACGAAAAATTGTTGGAACAAAGGCATACAAGGAAAATCTGGCAAAAATAAAGGAAAGATTGGTGGCTAACGTCCATCTACGCATTGATGTGGAGGAGATTCTCTCTCCGGAAGGAAGGGTGCTGATTTTTCACGTTCCTTCGCGTCCTATCGGTATGCCCAAACATCTCAACGGGCGTTATTTGATGAGGGCTGGGGAGGCTTTGACAGCTATGCCCCCCGATATGCTTAAACGGATATTTGATGAAGCCGGTCCTGATTTTTCCGCTGAGATTTGTCAAAACGCTTCTCTTGAAGATCTGAATCCTGAAGACATTGAGGATTTCCGCAAACACTGGGCTAAAAAATCGAGGAGTGAAGCTATCGCAGGACTTCCTATTGAACAGTTGCTGACTGACGCTGAACTCATAATAGAGAGAAAACTTACCTATGCCGCTCTTATCCTTTTTGGTAAACGGACAGCCTTGGGACGCCATCTTGGACAGGCTGAAGTCATCTATGAATACCGGGGCAACGAAGCTTCCGGTCCTCCCCAGCAGAGACTCGAATTCCGGCAGGGTTTTTTTTCGTTTTATGACAAGCTCTGGAAAACCATTGACCTACGTAACACAAACCAACACTATCAGGAAGGACTTTTCATTTGGGACATTAAAACCTTCAACGAATCAGCTATTCGCGAGGCAATCCTGAACGCGGTTTGTCATCGGGACTACCGGATGGCGGGATCGGTGTTCGTGCGGCAATACCCTGAACGTATCGAAATAGCCAGTTCCGGGGGCCTGCCCGCTGGCATAACCTTCGAGAATATCCTATGGGAGCAGGCTCCCCGTAACCGCCGTCTGGCAGAGGCTTTTTCCCGTTGCGGACTGGTGGAACGGTCCGGCCAGGGGATGAACCGTATTTACGAAGCCTGCATCAGGGAGAGCAAGGCAGAACCGGACTTTACCCATTCCGACCAGGACCATTTCTGGATTACCCTTCATGGCACTATCCGGCATCCCGAATTCCTAAACATACTTGAAAAGATCGGTAATGAAAAACTGTTAAACTTTTCTACTGAGGATTTTATAGTTATCCAGGCGGTTTTCGAAAACCGTCCCTTATCTGATCGTTTTACACGAGTCGCAGAAAAGCTCTATGAAGAGGGACTTCTTGAAAAAGGTTCCCGCACAAAAGGAAAAAAGTGGATCCTTGCCAGACGCATTTATTCTGCAGTAGGAAAATCTGGGACCTATACTCGGAAAAAAGGTCTGGACAAAGAAACAAACAAAGAACTACTTCTAAAGCATATTAAAAGTAGCGACCCTGAAGGAGCAAAAATGGAAGAACTGCTTCAAGTTCTACCAGCACTGGATAGGCATAGAATACGATCTTTGCTACTTAGCCTAACTAATGAGGGCAGGATATTTGTAGAAGGTTCTACAAACGCAGCACGATGGCATACAGAAACAGAAAAGGAACACAAACATTGATACAATTGCAAACAATTGACGCAATAATTACGCAATAATTACGCAATTTTCTTGCAATAGAGGCCGTTTATTCTTTTCTATAAAAGGAGTTACAATTGCATCAGAAAAGTAATTCAATCCGGATTGTCGCAATCCGGATAATAAAGGGGTCATAAAGGGGCCATGAAATTAAAGGACTCATATACGACTCAAACGACTCATCCGGCAACTGGAAGGGGTCATATAGGGGCTAAACGGGCCGGCTGTTGGTATCCTGGAAAGGAATCTGCTGATTGCAACAATAACGAGGAAAAATCCCTTGGAGATCAAAACGATAATGCATAATTTATTTTACTGTAGATATTTACTATTGCAATCAGTTTGCAATCAGTACACAGTTATACGAAAAGAGGAACAGAAACCGATACGATTGGCCTACGAACGACGAAACAGAGATCTCGATCACGCATCTCGTTTGGCGTGGAAAGGATGAACAGGACTGGTCTGATATAGCTATGCAGGAGACATTCACTTGATACGGTAAGTCATGGAGATCAATGGCAACGGAATATACAGATCTTCACCAATACCGTGAATGATAAAATTGGGGTCCCGTTCGATCAGGAGTGGTAGAACACCCCCGATATCCCAGCTGAAGCGGCTGCCGGCAATACGGAAAACCAGTCCCGGTACAATAAACAGGGGTACAGCGTCCCAGGTGCCATTACGCTTTCCCCATACTATCCAGTTTTCAGTAACCAAGGCTGTTGTTGCCGTCAGCACCACTTTACCGCCCAACATTGCTATTGCACCTATTGTCTCAAAACCGTTTATCCGGTTAAACCTGAAAACCACGGCCCCTCCGGTGGTGATGTTATTGTTGGGTTCTCCCCAGGATAACAGGGTATACGGCATCAGAAGACCGGAGACAATAGGGCTGCTCTCACTTTCCTCAAATTCGCCTATCCATTCAACTCCTGCAAAGGATCCTACAGAAAAACCGAGGGATTCGGTAAACATAGCAACGAATCGGGCGCTTATTACAAGTCCCATAGGACTGATCCCTCCCCAGAAGGAGACGTTTTTGTTTAGGCCGTAACTGGAGGTGACCACTATTATTTCCTGGTCTGTAATGTGTAACTCACCGGGTTCCATAGGAAAGCCTGTAGGGGTCACAATCAGCCGATTGGATGCCGAATCCTGGTAAAAGTTTCTGTTGCTTTTTCCGGCGGGAATTTCCCGGTACATTTTGATGGTCTCGCTGCTGATTTGCAGAATCTGGCCGGCCGAGTCTATTATTTCCACCCGATCCTCCCCGATGGAGAACAGTGTTCCTTGGAAGCTTCCGCCGCCATAGGTTTCTATCCGAACGGATTTCCCGGTAAGATCTGCCAATTCCAGTAATTCGTCGGAGGGTTCATCTTCGGCCCAGACTTTGTAAACTGTGCCGGCAGAGACTAAAATAAAAAGAAGACAGAAAATGAAGGTTCTTCTCATTTTATTCACCTCTAATTTGATGATAGGTTATTCCCGTGTAAGGTTCCGGTATTTTATCCGATGCGGCTGGTCCGCTCCTGTCCCTAATCGCCGCTTACGGTCCTCTTCATATTCCGAGTAGCTTCCCTCAAACCACCGGATTGTGCTTTCCCCTTCGAAAGCGAGAATGTGGGTAGCGATTCTGTCTAGGAACCACCGGTCGTGGCTTATGACGAGCACACATCCGGCGTAACTGGTGAGGGCTTCTTCGAGGGCTCGCAGAGTGTTTACATCCAGGTCGTTCGTGGGCTCATCAAGGAGAAGCACATTGGATCCCTTTTTCAGCATCATTGCCAGTTGGACCCTGTTCCGTTCCCCGCCCGATAGAATTCCTACTTTCTTCTGCTGGTCCTGTCCGCTGAAATTGAACCTTGATACATAGGCCCGGGAATTGAGCCTCTTGCTTCCAAGCTGGATTTCTTCATTCCCTTCAGATATCAATTCCCAGACAGTCTTTTCCGGATCAAGCTGATCCCGGAGCTGGTCGACGTGGGAAAGTTCTACGGTTTCTCCTACCCGGATTTTACCCGAATCAGGACTCTCCTCTCCCGTAATCATTCGAAAAAGGGTGGTCTTTCCCGCCCCGTTAGGACCGATTATTCCGACAATGGCGCCGGGGGGGATGGTGAGGGAAATAGTATCTAAAAGAATCCTGCCGTCGAATGCCTTGGTAACATCCTCTGTTTCGATAACCACGTCACCCAGTCGCGGACCTTTTGGAATAAAAATCTGAAGTTCTTCTCTCATCTTATCCCCCGATTGGTTCAGTAATTGTTCGTAGGCGGTAATCCGGGCTTTTGATTTTGCATGACGGCCTTTGGGGGTCATATGAATCCACTCAAGTTCCCGCTGGAGGGTCCGTTGACGCTGGCTTTCCTGTTTTTCCTCTCTCGCGAGGCGATCCTGTTTCTGCTCGAGCCAGGAGGAATAATTGCCCCTCCAGGGGATACCCTCCCCGCGATCAAGCTCCAGGATCCATCCCGCGACATTATCGAGAAAATAGCGGTCGTGGGTTACGGCGATAACCGTTCCTTCATAGCGATTCAGATGATGTTCGAGCCAGGCTACGGTTTCAGCATCCAGGTGGTTGGTCGGCTCATCCAGGAGCAGGATGTCCGGTTTCCGGAGGAGTAAGCGGCAGAGAGCGACCCGCCTTTGTTCTCCACCTGAGAGTGTAGAGATGGAGGCGTCCTCCGGCGGGCATCGCAGGGCGTCCATGGCAAGTTCGAGACGGGAATCCAGGTCCCACCCACCCATGGCTTCAATCATGTCCTGGACCTTTCCCTGCCGATCGAGAAGACGATTCATTTCATCATCTTCCATCGGCTCAGCGAATTTCCCGTTGATCTCATCATATTCTGAAAGGAGGTCCACTACCTCCTGAACTCCCTCCTCAACCACTTCCCGGACGGTTTTCTTCCGGTCAATTACCGGTTCCTGCTCCAGGAACCCGATGGTATAGCCTTCGGAGAGAACGGTCTCGCCATTGAAATCCTTATCGACCCCGGCGAGGATCCGAAGAAGGGTGCTTTTCCCGGATCCGTTTAAACCAAGCACCCCGATTTTCGCGCCGTGGAAATAGGAGAGGGAGATATCTTTAAGTATCGTTTTCTGGCCATGCCGTTTACTGACCCTAACCATTGTGTAAATAATTTTCTGGTCGTCCTTTGCCATAAAATCCCTTGGTTCACTGTTGAGAGAAGGACCGTATCCGGATTGTATATCCGGAATCGCTGACAACGCCGCTATAGGGTGTTACAACAATATAGTAGGTCCCAGGCTGAAGGTACCGCTGGATCCGAGCGTTGCTGTCATAGCCGCTGTCGTCGTCATCCATAATCAGGTTTTCGCGGTTGTCGTAGAGGACCATGTAGGTGTCCAGTGTCCCCGATGTTTCGATATCGACTTCAGCGGAATGCTTTAAGGTAAATACGAACCAATCCGCGTCATTCCCCGGGAAGAGAAGATGTTCCTGTTCAGGACCGTTTATCTCGATTTGTGTTGCTTCTTCCGCGTTGTTGTTCGGCTCATAATCATCAAGAATGGCCTCTTCAGTCCACGCGGTGATGGTATAATCTCCAATCTGGCTGCTTTCATAGTTCCGGGCTACAACATAGTATCGGCCTGAGTGCGAGATCAGGGCTTTTACCAGGGCGTTGCCGTCCATTCCTGAATCGTCATCCTCCGCGATCATTTCGTAATTGCTGTCGTATATCTGGAGTGTGGTATCCAGGACTCCGTCAGTTTCTACAGCCAGAATTATGGAGGATCCTGAAGAAACCTGCATATCAACTTTATACCAGTCTTCATCCCCCACGGGATTAAATGTGTGGGACTGCACCGACCGGTTCAGCGGAAGGCGGCCGGCCTCATCAGCATTGTTGTCAGGTTCAAATTCATCTTTCTGGGCTACAGCTAACTCCGAGTAGAACACATATGGGCCGGTTTCAGAATCATCATACCCCCTCACTTCAATCCAATATGTCCCGGGTCCGGGAAGCAGAACCATGACTTTCGCGTTTCCGTCCTCACTGTCATCATTTTCAGCGAGATAATTGTTCGGGTTATCGGGGCCGTAAACGGTCATGTAGGAGTCCAGAAATCCCTCTGTCCAGGCTGCCAGCAGGGTTTCATCGGGAATAACTGTGTCTATCGTAATAGCGAAATAATCACGATCCCCGCTGGGGTTGAGGGTGAGGTTCTCAATCCGCTCCCCGAGGGGGACCTGCTGAGCGGTACTGATGTCATTGTTAGGCTCCCAGTGGTCTCCGCCGGGAACAGCCGGGCGGATGGATACAAGGTATTCCTCAATTTCCGGGTACAGGTTGATCTGGGTTTCAATGGCACTCAGGATACTACCGGTTTCCCGCTGAATAAGCTGAATATTCAGATCGAGGACCTGACCGATTATAAAAGCTGTTCCTTCAATAATGAAGGTAGCCCTCATACGGGCGGCCGGCCCCATAGCGGAGTTGATAATTTCAAGCCCTTGAGGTTTTCGTGCTGCGAGTTTCGCGATCAGCTTTGCCTCAAAAAGCTCTCCCAACTTTATCGGTAACCCGTTGAGCGTAATATCACCAATCGCAAGGCTCATGTCTTCCGCTCTGGATATATATGAGTTGATCATAGAGGCGGTATCGGCGGATAATTGTGAAATATCCGATATAAGATTATTTCCAGCCGAAACAGGCAGAATGATAGTTGCCATTACCAGAAAAACAAGGATTCCCTTCTTCATGATATCTCCTTTCATCTATTATGTTTTTAGCATAATTAAATATACCACGAATGGAAAGAACATCCCAATACAGTAGAGCAAGAAACACCTGGTAAGATATATACAGTTCCCCGAAGCTTGTGGAAAGGAACTGAATTGGGTTTAAAGTGTCATATTTCGTTGACACGAGCTGGTCAAAGAGCGAATACTTATTAATGAGGAGGCAGGTATGAAAGGTAAGTTAGAAGTTGGACAGGACATTGTCCTGCAAAAGATGACGACCGATGCTGATACCCCTTATAATTTCGGCAGCGGGCATCTCCATCGATTTTACTCAACTGCCAGTCTTACCACCCTGATGCTCGATGCCGGGGCGGAACTGGTTGATCCCCAACTGACCGAGGGGCATATCAGTGTAAGTACCATGATTCAAGTCTACCATGAAGAACCGACGGTCATTGGGGAAACGGTGACTGTTCAGGCCACGGTGCTTGAGATCGATGAATACAGGATTCTCCTCGGACTGAAGGCATGGGATGAGGTTGGACCTATCGGCCGTGGTATAAACGAACGCCACATCGTAAGCATTGACTCTCTTATTGCTTCAGCCGAGAAGCGGGTAGGGGTTCAGGGCGCTTAGGTCTCCTCCGCGTATAATATCATGACACTTCGTATTCGATACAAGATAGAATCAGCTTTCTTAATACACCCACTCGTCGAAAATAGGTGTCAGATCCATGTTAAAAGATTTTTCCGCGGCTTCCTTGAACAGCTCTGTTGTCAGGGTCTCCCAACTGTAGTCCTCGACAAGTTCCCGTATAAAGTCTTTAAAAAGCTCCTCTCCCGCCAGTTCAGCAAGGGCCTCTATAAAGAGCGGGGCCCTTCCGTAGATTATCGCGCCATACTCCTTTCCCTGGTATCCGGCCACCGGTTTCCCTATCGGAATCGGGGCACCGTCAACCCTGTTCCAGCGGCTTACCAGGGACTCATAAAATCCATCGGCGGACCCTTTGCCATAAGCGTGAATGTAGTACTGCCAGGTGGAGTATTGGGCGAACCCTTCATCTATCCAGGGCTCGGCAGCCTGATTGCTCCCGACAAGATTGTAGAACCATTGGTGGGCAACTTCGTGGGCGAGGGTGGATTCGAAAAGGGCTCTGTTGGGGATACCGTTGATATTGCCCGATGGGTTGTAAATCCGGTAGTTTATCCCGGTAATTCCCGGGTATTCGATTCCGAGGGCGTTGGTGGGGACGGCAACGATATCAAACTCCCTGTAGGGGTATTCCTGGTAGAGATCTGAGTAAATATTGATCGCGTCAAGGACTTTTTGGGCCGCGAGTACTCCGGAAGCTTCATCTTCAGGCAGGTAAAAGGAGCGGACCGTCACTTCCTGCGTTTCGATAGAGTAACTTGCCCAGCGGGCCGATGCGGCGAGGAAAAAATCCCGGGCGGGACCCCCGGCAAACTGGAGGATTTTCTCTTTTCCTGTCTCTTTTCCTCCCGTAAGAACTCCGGATGTTACAACAGAGAGAGTTCTTGGGACCTCTACTTCCACAAAGTAATAAGCGGGAGGACCGACAACAGGATCACTGTAGAGAACAAGCGGTGTATTTTCCCACTGCTGTTCCCGGTAAGGCACGAGGATGGGATAGAAGTGGGCAAGAGCGAGGATATCGTTCTCAAGGACCAACACTCCATATCCTACATCAAGACCCCTTGGTACAGTTCCCTGGAAATCGAGTTTTATTTCAATCAGCGAGCCTGTTTCGGTACCCGCGGGGAATGGAATTTCAAGTGTACAGCTGCCGCCGCCTGTGAACTTCCCCTCAGCCGGCTTGCCGTTTATGGTAATGGCGGAAACCTCCAGAGTTCCGCCAAGAAGATTGGGATACAGGCGAAAGAGTACTTTGCCCGGGGCTTCCCTGGAAGGGGGAGGGTATAGAAGATTAAGATGTCCGCTGTACATTGCAAGAGATTTATCGATGGAGAGGAAGATGTGATACACCGGCATATCCGGGGAGAGGTTTTCTCCGTTCCTGCTATCCAGGGTAAAGGGTGCTCGATTTTCGAAGGTGAAATCGATTAACTCTGCCGGGAAAGTCAGCTGTTCTCTCGAAGTACATCCGGTAACCAGAAGTGTTGCTATTACTGCAAGGAACATGGAAACGATAATGAATATGAACCTTTTCATTGTATTACCCCTATCATATCAGCAGTTCTCATTGTAGCCCATTTGATTCGTTTGCTTCGCCCGGTTCCCGCGGAAACCTTCAGAAAAAAAGAAGGTTTCGCTACAAACCGGCAGTAAATCAGGCAAATTGATTTGGCAATATCTCATTTTCTATCTAATCCTATCCAACTGTGTCATAATCCATGCCAAAATGAGAATTGCTCCTATCATATGGCTTTCTATAATCAGCATACAACAGAAAAGGCAAAAATACACCAAATATCTGATAAGATTATTATCTAACACAACTCTACAGGAACAATGGTGTAATATGCCTTGAAAAGAGGTTCTCAGTGACGTTTCTTCCTACAATATCACGGTGTTTCTCCAGCAGGTTCAGGTATTTATCCCCCATTTCAGATGCAATTTTATACCCGATATGAAGCAGCTGTCTCAAGTGTCTGTTATATAGAGGATTGGACTGATCGTGACGTAAAGCTGAGGCGAATTGTTCACCGGTCCATTTTGAAGCATCTTCCGGTAACGGCAGTTGATTTCTGTCGATATCGATGACGTTGGAATAAGGTCCCGCCAGCTCTTCAAAACGTTCCAGAGAGGAGGCATAAATCTCTTTTACAAGATCAAGAGCTTCTGCTCCTGCTTCAGCGAGTCCAATAAGTTCTTCAAGCCAGGTTGTTCCTGCCGTTTTGATATGAAGGCCGGCATCATGCTGTCTTATGCTCTTCCGGATATGAGGATAGATTGAGAACTTGTCGCTGCCTGAATGAACACTGAGTTTCAGGTTCGGAGGGAGATTAAACTCTTTTACGGCAAACGCGATTACGCATACATCTTCTTCAAATTCTTTCGCGAACCTGTCTGAATCTCCCACGTAATCTACCCCTTTATTGAAACGTCCGGTAAACTTTGGGGCTATTGTCTGGGCTGGAATTCCTTCATTCGCGATCGCCGCAAGGATAAAAAAAAGTTCTTCAGGAGTCTGAGGGATTTCAGTTTCATCCATTGATATTTCCGTAATGAAATTTTCCCTTCCCCTGGATTTTTCTATGTGATGATAAATTTTTCCAGCTTCCTGAACAGCAAGCAGATATCTGCCCGCGATATTTCTGATTTTTTCTTCTGTTATAGTGAGGGGCTCACTGATTCCCGGGACTGATAATTTGCCGGTGTAGGAACGGTATTTGTCTGTAAAAGCATTTATCTCTTTCTCCGCCGCTTTTTTGCCGGTAAAATCAGCCACATCGAGGGTAAAAAAATCGGAAGATTCAAGGAAGAGATCTACGTTTGTCAGACTGATGTGATCAGCATCAACGTAATAGCCCCCTTTCCAATTGAGCGCCTTTACGGAAGACTCAGCTTCCTCCCTTACCGAAACAGGATCGGTGTGAATAATGGAGTGTTCCCTGTATGATTTGTTCCAGACAATTGCAATTTCTGTCCCCGATTCCTGTGCCCGCTTTACAGCCTCGAGCTGCGCTTTACCCTGTTTACCGAACCGGTCTCCTGTTCCGATAGAATATTTTTCCAGTTTCATGTTCCCTCCTTTCTAAATACCGGAATAAGCCGCGAACCCTCCGTCAACCGGAATAACAGTTCCATTTACAAATCCGGACGCATTCCCGTCTACGAGGTAAAGAAGTGTGCCGATAAGTTCTTCCGGCTTACCGAAGCGCCCCATTGGAGTCTGTCCCAGGATCTTATCCGCCCGTTCTGTCCAGCTCCCGTCCTCCTTTTGCAGTAGTGCTCTGTTCTGATCGGTTAAAAAGAAGCCCGGCGCGATCGCGTTAACCCGGATCCCGACTTTGGAGAAATGAACTGCAAGCCACTGCGTAAAGTTACTTACCGCCGCTTTTGCTCCTGAGTACGCGGGGATCTTTGTAAGGGGGGTGAAAGCATTCATGGATGAAATATTTATTATTGTCCCCTTCCCTTTTTCCACCATCCCTTTTGTAAAAGCCTGGGTAGGAAGCAGGGTCCCAAGGAAGTTGAGATTGAAAACAAATTCAATCCCCTTCGGGTCGAGATCATAGAATGTAATTAACCCTTCGGCGGTACCTTTAAGATCTTCGGGGAACAGATATTCCCTTGAAGTGGTTCCTTTTGGATGATTGCCTCCCGCACCGTTGATGAGAATATCAATGGGGCCGAAAGATCTGTGTATTTCCCTCTCAGCGGCAGCGAGACTTTCAGGTTCAAGTACATTCGAAGCTATTGCCATGGTTGTTCCGCCCGCGGACCTGATCTCTTCTACAACCTTATCCGCGGCCTCTTTACGCAGATCCAGCACAGCTGTCTTTGCCCCGCACTCCGCGAGAGCCCTGGAGAAGGCCCCGCATAAAACTCCTCCACCGCCGGTAACAACTGCGACTTTGCCCTTTAAATCGGTCTTTACTGGTATCATGGAATCTCCTGTCTATTCTGTTTTAGCCTTCACAAAGTGTTTTTCGAATCGGATAAACTCGGGCAAACCATCTTTGATAAGAAGCTGCACTTCCCCCTGGATCAGTGGGCGCGCGTAATTCAGAAAATTTTCAGTTACAAAAAAACCATCTTCACTAATCCATTCCCGTGGGAAAAGTTTTTCTCCGTTCGCAACATCAGCTAATGCTGCTGTGCCTGTTTCACAGGAGTAGGGATTATCAGATTTTCTTACAAGAGTGATCATCTTGCCGGAAATACCTGTTAACGCGAGTTCAACGGCCCGTTTTCCTGTCCGATATGCTTCTTCTGAGTCGGTGAGGGATGCAAAGTGAATACCTGTCCGCTGGATGGTGGATGGAATTGCAAATCGTGCTTTTACATTAACTTCCTGTTCCACAAGGTTTTTTATAAAAAATCCGGCGCCTCCAAGCTGAGTATGCCCAAAGGCATCCTTTGCAAAATTCCCTTTCTGTTCGGCAATATAACTACCGTCGGGCCATTTTGTTCCTTCGGAAACTACGATCACACACCGTTTATTCTTTTCGAGGAAATAGTTAACCCTTCTGATGAACTTTTTTTCATCAAAAGGTACTTCAGGAAGCAGAATGATGTGGGGAGCATCTTCTTCATTTCGCCTGGCCAGGGCAGTTCCCGCCGCGATCCAGCCCGTGTTTCTTCCCATTGCTTCGATGATATTTACTGTGTCGGAGGTATAAAGCGCTTCCGTATCTCTTCCTGCTTCCATTACCATGGTCGCGAGATATTTGATTACGCTGCCGTAACCCGGAGCGTGATCAGTAAGGGCAAGATCGTTGTCGATGGTTTTTGGGACCCCAATGGCAACGAAATTATAATTTTCTTTCGCCGCCAGACGATTTATTTTATCCGCTGTATCCATGGAGTCATTTCCTCCGATATAGAAGAAATAACGAATATTATATTTTTTGAAAATCCGGAGAATTTGCTGGAAATCCTCCTCCTTTTTAATCTTGTATCTGCAGGATCCCAGGGCAGCGGCGGGGGATGTTTTCAGTCCATCGATTGTTTCAGGCTTTTCCCTGCCAAGATCAAACAACTCCTCATGTAATACTCCCAGAATCCCGTTATGGGCCGCGAAGACTCGTTCAATCTCCCGTGCTTTCAAAGCTGTTTGTATAATGCCGCAGGCGCTGGAGTTGATTACAGCTGTTGGTCCCCCGCTCTGGGCGATCAGGCAATTTCCCTTCATAATCTCTCCGGATTGCTAATAGTTATCTAGTGCCCCAAAGCTTATTGTTACCCAAGGTGTGTCATCAGGTTATTGGAAACGGGGAGCTGTGATGAAGGGTTGGTCGAGTAATATCTGCGGTGGCTATACAAGTTTCCATTTCTGTTCCAACCCATAAGCTTTGGGGCACTTCCTAATAGTTACTGGAAACATAATAAAATGACAATGAATGCTTGTCAATTGATTTCGTTAGATTTCTAAAAAGGAAGGTAAACGTAAGAAATCAGTTGACATTTCTACCTCATGTGACATAATTATTCCTGGAAAAAGAGTTTTTTCCAGGTTTGGAGGATTAATGCTTTATTATTCCCATGGCTCAGCTCATCTGGATCTTTCCTCTGACGATCTCAGGGCCGGATTGCGGGAGGTCTTTCAGAAGATAGGTCAGGTAAGCAGGGTCCTTGCAATCCCTCCTGATATTACCCGCTATCATTCCAGAGCCGGGGAACTAACTCGGATGGTCTGGGATTATTATGGGGATAAACTGACCGATATTCTTCCCGCCCTCGGAACACATAAACCGATGACTGAGGTAGAGATAGAAAAGATGTTTGGTTCTGTCCCCAGGCATCTTTTCAGGGTCCATAACTGGAGGAAGGACCTGACTACTCTGGGGATCGTTCCTGCCTCCTATGTCAATGAGGTCTCCGAAGGCGCTGTAAATTATCCCTGGCCGGCTGAAGTAAATCGACTTCTTGTGGAGGGTGGTCATGACCTGATCATCTCCATCGGTCAGGTTGTTCCTCATGAAGTGGTGGGGATGGCCAATCACAATAAAAATATCTTTATCGGCACGGGGGGCAGCGAAGGGATAAATAAGAGTCACTTCCAGGGAGCAGCCTATGGTATGGAACGGATAATGGGCCGGGCTGATACTCCTGTTCGAAGGGTCTTGAACTATGCATCCGATCATTTTGCCGGAAACCTGCCGCTTCTTTATGTTTTGACTGTAGTAGCTGCTGATGAAGATGGTAGGTTGAAAACCCGGGGGCTCTTTATCGGTGATGGTTATGAATGCTTTGAAAAGGCAGCAGAGCTCTCTCTGGAATTGAACTTCGCCCTTGTAGAAAAGCCCCTCGGGAAAGTGGTGGTTTACCTGGATCCTGAAGAGTTTAAAAGTACATGGCTCGGTAATAAAGCTATTTATCGGACCAGAATGGCTGTTGCTGATGGTGGGGAACTGATCATTTTAGCACCGGGCCTCCGCGAATTCGGCGAGGATGAAGAGATCGACCGTCTCATTCGGAAGTATGGATACTTCGGGACCGATCAGGTCCTTCTGCTCACAGAGAAAAATGAAGATCTTACGCGGAACTTGAGCGCCGCGGCGCATCTGATACATGGATCAAGTGACGGAAGGTTTGAAATCACCTATTGTCCCGGCCGCCTGACCCGGGATGAGATCGAAGGTGCCGGGTTCAAATATGCTTCCATCGATGACATGGAGAAAAAATACAATCCACAGCTCCTTCGGGACGGCAGGAACACTCTTCCGGATGGAGAGGAGGTTTTTTTCATCTCTAATCCCGCGTTGGGACTGTGGGCCTGTAAAGAACGATTTTTTTAAGGAACGGGAGTAAATTATGGATAATAAAGCAGATATCGGGTTGATAGGTCTTGCCGTTATGGGGCAGAACCTGGTTTTAAATATGAACGACCGTGGTTACACCGTTGCGGTTTTTAACCGAACGGTGAGCAAGGTAGACGATTTTCTTAAAGGCGCCGCGGAGGGGAGAGATACTATCATTGGGACGCATAGCATCGAAGAATTTATCAGTAAGTTGAAAAGACCCCGTAAAATTATGCTGATGGTGAAAGCCGGCCCTGTTGTAGACAAGTTTATCGATACGTTGCTCCCTCATCTGGAGGAAGGTGATCTCATTATCGATGGAGGAAATTCTCACTTCCCCGATTCAACCAGGCGTACAAAAGAACTCGGGGGGAAAGGGTTCCTGTTTATCGGCACCGGAGTATCCGGGGGTGAAGAGGGAGCTCGAAAGGGACCCTCTATTATGCCCGGTGGAAATCCCGCGGCCTGGCCTCTTATCAAAAATATCTTTCAGGATATCTCCGCGAAAACTGACAGTGGAGAAGCCTGCTGTGACTGGGTTGGAGAAGATGGAGCAGGCCATTATGTAAAAATGGTTCATAACGGAATTGAATACGGAGATATGCAGCTAATCACTGAAGCTTATCATCTTATGAAGGTGGGTCTTGAGCTTTCAAACGATGAAATGCATGAAGTTTTTGCCAGGTGGAATGAAGGTGAACTTGATTCATATCTCATCGAAATAACCAGGGATATCATGGCCTTCAGGGATGAAGATGGAGAACCGCTGGTTGAGAAAATCCTTGATACTGCCGGACAGAAGGGAACAGGGAAATGGACCGGCATCAGTGCCCTGGAACTTGGTATGCCGGTGACATTGATTGGTGAAGCGGTATTTTCCCGCTGCCTTTCAGCTTTGAAGGAAGAGAGGGTGAAAGCCGCCGGGATTCTAAAAGGACCGGATGTCGTTTTTGAGGGAGACAGAAAAGGTTTTCTGGCCGATCTCGAAAAGGCGCTTCTTGCGTCAAAGATCGTTTCCTATGCCCAGGGGTTCATGCTGATGGGGGAAGCCGCCAAAGAATACGGATGGAATCTGAATTATGGCAGGATAGCTCTGATGTGGAGAGGGGGCTGCATTATCCGGAGTGCTTTCCTAGGGAAAATAAAGGAAGCTTTTGATAAAAATCCTGAACTTGATAATCTCCTGCTGGATGAATATTTTAAATCAATCATGAAATCTGCCCAGAGCTCCTGGCGCAGGGTTGTATCCCGGGCTGTTGAACTGGGTATTCCAGTACCGGCCATCTCTACGGCTCTCTCCTTTTTTGATGCCTATCGCAGTGAGAGACTTCCGGCAAACCTGCTGCAGGCCCAGCGGGATTACTTCGGTGCTCATACCTATGAGCGCGTTGACCGGCCGAGGGGAGAGTTTTTTCATACAAACTGGACAGGTACCGGCGGAGATGTCTCTTCCTCTACCTACAACGTATAATAATGGCTGGTTTAAGCTTGAAGGAGATATTCAATTATGCCTGCTAATCCCCGCCACGATCAGATTATCACCCTTATCCGGAAACTCAGGAAGGTGTCGGTACATGATCTGACAGAGCGGATGGGTGTCTCCCGGGTAACTATCCGAAAAGATCTCTCCTTTCTGGAAGAGAAGGGAATACTCATCCGGACTCATGGCGGCGCGATGCTGGCCGAAAACCAGCAGAAGGATAAACAGTTTTACATAAGGGGTGAAACCGTGATTCAAGAGAAAACCGGAATTGCCTGTAAAGCCAGAGATATGGTTTTAGAAGGGGATACTATTTTTCTTGATGCAGGCAGCACTACCGCGGTACTGGCGCGGGAACTGCGGGGAAAGAACATCAGGGTAATTACCAACAGTCTGGATATTATGAACATTCTGGCAGGAGAGCCTGACATAACTCTTATTTCTCTCGGTGGTAATTTCCGCATGGAAGCGGGATCCTTTATCGGTCCTCTGGCGGAGAATACTGTAAGACAGTTTCGAATAGATATTGCCTTTCTTGGCGCGAGTGCTTTTTCCAGTGACGGTACTTTCGCGTCACATAATATCATTGAAAGCCAGTTGAAAAGTACGGTGCTGAAAAATTCCAGGCGGAAAGTGATTCTTTCCGATAGCAGCAAATTCGGAAAAGATGCCTTTTCTATCTTTGCCGGTCCAAAGGATATCGACATCCTGATTACAGATTTAGTTTTCAAAGGAAAAGAAGGGTTTCTATCATTGGGGATAGAGGTAATAACAGCATAACTATTCAGGTTGTTTAGGCTGTAGGCTAAAGGCTATTAGTTTTTGCGCATTGATCGAAGCAGCGCCCCCAAAACCTTTTCTGTCTCCACAATTTTTGATTCACAGCCGGAAATGTCATATTTGAGAGGTCAACTTATTCAGGGTGTTTAAACTAAAGGCTGTAAGCTACTCTTCTCATTTGGGAAGTCTATCCTACCTAACAGCCTATAGCCTATCCACCTACAGCCTTCATACTATCGAGGATAATTATTATCTCCTCTGGAATTTTATCGAAAGGGAGAAACTTCTTTTCCCTTGTTCTCCGTAAAACTACCTCTATACCCCCCTCTTTGAAGGTTCGATTTCCAAGGGTAAGACGAACAGGCAAGCCAATAAGATCCGCATCGTTAAATTTCACACCAGCGGATTCCTTCCGGTCATCGAAGAGCACTTCAATTCCCGCTGCCGTCAGATTATTGTAGATTTCTTCTGCTTTTTCCCGGTCCGTAAGCAGGTTAACCAGGTGAACTTGCCAGGGAGCGACTGATGGAGGAAGGGTGAGCCCCTTTTCATCATGGTACTCTTCGGCAAGGCAGGCAAGAAGTCTCCCAATTCCGATACCATATGAACCCATAACAACCGGTTTCTTTTTCCCCTGATGGTCCTGATAGAAACATCCCATTGCTTCGGTATAACGGGTTCCAAGTTGAAAGATATGGCCTACTTCAACGCCCCTTTTTTCTGTCAGTGGGTTTCCGCATTTTGAGCAGGAGAGTCCCGCGGCGGCTGAGGCGATATCCGCAACTTTTCCGGTAAAGTCCCTGGGGGTATTGGTATTGAGGTAGTGATAACCCGGTTTATTTGCTCCAGCTACAAGGTTGCCCGATCCGTTTACACTCTCATCGATGATCACCCTGCAGTTTCGGGCACCGATGGGTGATCCATATCCCGGTTCCATTCCACAAGCTCGAATCTCATCTTCTGTCGCGGCTTGCAGCTCAACCGCGACGGAAACTTTTCGCAGCTTGGCAGGTTCAACCTCCAGGTCTCCTCTGATAACCGCAACGATAAGTTCCTGGCAGTTTTTTTCTTTTTCAACGAAAGTCCCTGTCTGGAATACCGCCTTCGCCGTTTTACGGGGGGGAATATTGAGAAAATGACAAAGATCCTCGATGGTCGTTGTCCCGGGGGTTTTTACAAGCTCCAGGTTTAATGGTTCTTCGGGAAATTGTTCTTTACGGTGGACCGCTGCCTCCCTGTTAGAAATGTATCCACAATCCTTACAGGTTATGATAGTGTCCTCCCCAACCTGGGAGAAGTACATGAACTCATGGGCCTTGCCCCCTCCCATTATTCCGGAATCAGACAAAACCGTCTCTACCGGTAACCCGCACCGTTTGAAAAGGCGATGATAGGCTTCATAATGGGCATTATATTGCTGTTCGAGTCCTCTGAAATCTTTGTCGAAACTGTAGCTGTCTTTCATCACAAATTCCCGCACCCGGAGCAGACCGCCCCTTGGGCGGGGGTCATCCCGCCACTTTGTTTGAAACTGGAATACGAGCCCGGGCAGTTGTTTGTAAGAGGAAATCTGATTTTGAAGCATGTGGGTAACCGCTTCTTCGTGTGTCATCGCAAGAACCATGTCCCGGTCATTGCGATCCTGAAATCGCCCCATTTCACGGTCGATACTGAACCAACGGCCTGTTTCTTTCCAGATTTCCGCGGGGTTGACTACGGGCATTCTGATTTCAAGGCCGCCTATTTGTTCCATTTCCTCACGGATGATTTGCTCAATTTTTTGTAAGGAACGGAAAGAGAGGGGCAGGGAGGTGAAAATACCGGACGCGAGCTGCTGAATATACCCAGCACGGAGGAGAAACTCATAACCCGCGTTTTCACTGCCCGCGGGGCGTTCCCGCAGGGTTCGGGTGAATAATCTACTCATTCTCATTTGCTTCCCTCATTTGGCAGCCGAAAAAAAGCCCCGCTTCGTCACTGGAGCGGGGCTTTTTTCATTCAGGCCGTTTCTTGTTACAGATACGTTGCCTGAAAACCGGTTCCCCCACTGGGCTGGATCGGAGGCGCTGGTACCGGTGCAACAAGCCGCGTAATCATCAAATGAAAATGTAACAGGTGAAAGTGCGACTGTCAAGTTGAGTAGAGCAATTCTCATTTTGACA
>JAGLYY010000488.1 GCA_023131935.1 Spirochaetales bacterium
GAGTCAAGAGCAGACTTGACCCGTTAACCACTTGAGTCCGACCAGCGAAGGTAGTGCGGCTCTCGCAAATCAATTAATCATTGAGTGGTCACAGCGTGGCGGCTCAGTTATATCATTATAAGCCATGAAAAAGAAAACAAAAAGAATAGAAGATCTCGATAGGCAAATGCAGGACTTTTTTTCTATTGTGAATGATGGGAATGATTTGGCTTGTGTACTTTTGGGTGTAAATTATTTAGACGAAATTCTGAGAACAATTTTAGCTACACGTTTAAAAAGAAGTAAGGTCACGGAAAATATCCTTAACCCATCATATGGCTTTCTTGGCACCTTTTCAGCTAGAATAGATATGGTTTATTGCTTGGGAATAATTGATAAGAAAATCTATAATGATTTAAGATTAATAACCGAAATAAGAAATATTTTTGCGCATTCATTTGATTCAATTTCATTTGATACTCCTGAAGTGGTAAAGCTTTTAGGTCAATTTCAATGGGTGGATAGTTTTACTGGCCCTAAGGTGAAATTTGAAGATTATCCACCAGGCTCTCTTAAACATAGCGAAAACAGATACAAATATACCGATACGGTTGGAATACTTGGGCCGAAATTAATTCTAATTTGCTTTAAAGAGCAAGGAAGTCTGTAAAACAAAAAATATCAGCTAGCTTATAACAAAGTGCTGCTCCCGACGCGGCTTCGCCGCGCCGGAGAGCACCATGTTCTGCAGTGGCAAGTGAAAGGAGGTTGCTTTGTTCTGGGAATCTCTTGCGGTGTCGTTGGTTGCGGCTGCGATTATCGGAGGTACCGCTACCGTCGTAGCCCGCTCGCGCCGGTGCAATCAAGAAAGACGGATTGTTCGATATCTTCAGGCAAACACTGAAGACCGACCGGGCAAGCAATATCTTTCTATTAAATCTGTGGCACAAGGAATTGGTATTGATGCAAACAAGACTACTAAGGCAGTAGACCGTTCGCCTATAATTTTTCGCCGCAAGAAGGATGAAAACATGATCGGATTGTATGAAGAAGAACGAAGTGTATATGAAGAGCGTGGTATAATCACACTATAGGCAGAACCATGCAGTTCAGTGGACAGCCAGGACCGGGCCGTTTTTATAAGCCGAAGGGTTTAAAACAAAATCATTTTATTCAAAGGTCAGTTGAAGCCCTGGCTGCCTCTGACCGCTATCGTTCGGCACCAAAGTGCCGCGAGTCAAGCAGATTGGTTCGTGCCTTTGCGTTCGTCTTTGCCGGGGCGGTTCACGGGGACGCGAGGCTAAGAAAATAAGAAAGGAGGCACACATGATCAGGACAGCATTGCTACTTCTACTGGTTTTGTGCAGTCTGGTGGCGGGCCTCTCCACCGAGGCTCTGCAGTCGGCAGAGGGACAGGTCCTCAACGGGGCGAGATTCACGGACAACGGCGACGGTACGGTCGTTGACAAGACCATGGGGCTTACGTGGATTCCAAGGCTCAAGATTGAGGCAACCAGCCTAAAGGAAGCAAAAGCGTTGTGCTCTAGGCTCGAATACGCGGGCCAGAAAAACTGGCGGCTACCGACGAAGGGCGAATTCACCGAGGTGATTGCGTCTTTGAAGTCCAAGGAAGAGCAAGTGCTGTTTTCGGTCATTACAAGGGCTGAGCCCAGCGCATTGTTTTGGACGAGTTCGTTGCACGTCCAAGACCCCGAGAAACAGGGTGGATTCATTCTGGAGAACCGTGGCCCCAATCCTTTCGTTGAGACTGTCCATCCCAACGGAAGTGTCGTGATCCACGGGGGCGCAGAAGGACCTGGAGTGTACTTCATTGTCGTTCGCGACGAGAAGACGTCGACGGAGAAGAAGAACCTGGCTCCAAAGCAAGAGCAGAAATGAGAGTAGTCCGGCGCCGAACAAACGGGTCGAGCGGACGGGGAGACGTAGTAGCCAAAATTTGGACGCATACGCCCGCCGCTCACCCGTAGCGTTGGGCGGCTTTGGAAAAGTGAATCTAAAATATGCAAACTGTAACTGAAAATCTCAAATGCATTGCTGATGATATTCAGAATTTGTTGGAAGATTTATTACTGAAGCATTCATCCATTTATTTGTGGAATACACCTGGTGGAGCAGTTGTATTCGTTTCGACCTATGGAAACTATGCATATAATGAGCTAAATGAGGAAGGACGACAAATTCAAGCAAAGCTACTTGAAGAATATCGACGTTTTTATTCACTGTTGACTGTTCTACTGAAGGAACAGCCCAAGGATACTCTGAAGAAATTATCTCGATCAGATACGGTGTTGACGCGTACAATTGAACAAAACAAAACGTGGTGCAAAAACACTCAAGAAGCATTTGATAAAGCTGCACAAGCCTTACAAGCAGAATTTGAATTACTGAGCAGGCTCTTTGATCCTTCAGAAGAGGAGTCAATATATGTGCCGGATACGAATGCCCTGCTTTATAACCTCAATATTGAATCTTGGGCATTTCCAAGCATTCCTAAATTTACAATAGTATTGCTTCCAACTGTGCTTTCTGAGTTGGATTTCTTGAAAGTAAATCACCGAAATGATGATGTACGTAAGAAAGCCGAAACAATAATCCGAAAAATAAAAGAATACAGACGCCGAGGAAAACTTACAGAAACCGTTACAGTTGTCAAAGATAAAATAATGCTTCAAGCTATAGCCATAGAACCCGATATGGAGACAACACTACAGTGGTTAGACCCTGAGAACAATGATGATCGAATACTGGCTGGTGTTATTGAAATAATGCGTGTTCGGCCACGTTCTATAGTAACAGCTGTTAGTAGAGATATAAATTTTCAAAATAAGGCGGAGTTCGCGGCTGTTCCATATGAAGAACCGCCAGAACCGGTTTAGCAAAAAGGAAAAAGCCGCCCAACCAAGCTAATTCAGCCGACGCAAAAAGCCGCGCGGCTGATTAGCAACGATTGGGCTAAATATAGCAAAAGGAACATCGAAATGGCAAAGAATGAAATTGGCGTACTTGGGCATATTTCAGTGAAAATAACGATCGCTATCGCGATTGCGGTGGTTGCTCTTATCGTTATCTTGCTCCACATTTTTGTTCCAAGTGCGCGCAAAGAACTTGAATTCGCCATTGCAGTAATTGGTGGTGCAACTGCGATATATGCAGGTTATTACACCGCTCTTTCCATTCGGATGCACTCAGAGCGCCAGAAAAGGCGTAGCTCCTTCGAGGCACTTGCACCCCTTAGCAACATCGATATGGCCAAGATCAGGACACTCGTCGAGAAGGAGATTAAACCCAAGGACATCTCCCCCGAAGAACTCTACCATAAGATAATGGATGATCATAACCTATATTCGGCGGTTAACTCATTACTAGGATTGTTTGAGGACATCTCTATTGGTATACAGAAAGACTACTTCGACGAAGAGGTCTTATTCTACTCTCTTGGTTACATGGTCCCTTGGTACTTCGATGGGCTTCGTCACTTTATTGATCAGGAAAGAAAGGCCGATTCTTACCTTTACTGGGATACAGAAAAACTAGCCACAGCATGGAGGTCGCATAAATCCCTCATGACTGGCAAGACATATGAATTTACATGCTAAGATGAAAGGGCGCTTTTGAGGGGAGATAAGAGCCCAACCTGTCAGTCCAGGTGACAGCCAGGGCCGGGGCGCTTTAGTAGAATTTTATAAAGTTGGAAATTTATCTTTTTTATTGAAGTCAGTGGAAGCCCTGGCTGCCCCTGACTTCTGCGTTATATTTACACCGGGAATATGAGGAGAATGTATGAATATTCAACATGAGTTCGAGTATTGGCTGAGACGTGATCTATCCTGGAAGCTTTATTTATCCAAAAGCAAACAAGTTTCAATGAATATTAAATTTTATGGTTTTGCAAATTTCGCTGCTCCATTGGCAATGAAAGCTCCTAAAGAATTCAGACTATTTTTTGATGAATTTAAGAAAATAATTGACGAAGTTCATAAATGGAAATGCCCCTCTGACCAGTGTATAAGTCCGGTAATGACTGTAGATGAAGAAAATAATGTCAAATTTGGTAAATACCCAAACGGAAAAATTGTTTATAAATTATACCCAAAAAACAAAGTTGAAAAGTGACCTGCCGCGTGGCTTTCCGCAAGGCATCTCCTTAGAAAGGAGTGCAAATGGGTTTTATTAGAAAACTGGCTGTAAGGGGATATTCAAAGGAATTAAAACAGATGATCGATGATCTTTCGAAACTTAGCACAGAGCAAATAGCAAATATTTTAATTGTGGCTGTATGGTTTAGAGCTATGTTAAATATAGAGGGGAATTTACCTGTGACCGAAAATGAAGGTGGAGAGTTAAATCCAGAGCTAACTGCCTATCCCATACTATTAAAAGGGATAGACGAATGGATTTCAATATTCGATAAAAAAGGTCTTCAAGTTAAATCTTTTTGTTTCTCAATCTGGGTTCATACTTTGCGGAGTATTATTAGGCCCGAATTGTCTGATCTCGCTAATAGAATGTGGGGTATTTTAATGAGAAGCAAGCCAAACTGGGAGAATGTACTAACCCAGCTTCGTGATGAAGATATACAGCATGGGATATCACATGATGTAGTTTTGAGTACTGAAAGGCATGCCAAAGCTATTTTGAAACGTCTTCCCCCAAAACAGTTATCCTAAAGCTTTTTAGTACTATGACTATCCATGCTCTTTTTTTAACGGTGAGAATTGACAGTGCATTTACAATACTACATTTTTAGAGATGAATACTTCAATAAGAATAATGGCACCATATAACCCGCTAGTGGAGCGGACAGCGTGAACGCTGCCGCTCACCAGCCTGTTATCTTCCCGATGAAACAGGAATAGAGTTTATGAACCAAAATGAAAAGGATATAGCAGCCATACTCATTTCCAAGGGGGAAGA
>JAGLYY010000489.1 GCA_023131935.1 Spirochaetales bacterium
TTTAGGTCTCCGCGGCGAGGACTATGCTGTTCTAATCGATCTGAAAGAAGAGATCGGGTTCGAGCTGTACAATACCGGTCCCGCTACCAGCACCCAGTTCATCACCTTCAACCAGAATCCCGACGGGATCGAAAAGCCCGCCCACACCTGGACGAGCAACAAGAAATTCCGCCAGGCGATGGCCCACCTTGTTGACCGCCAGACTATTATCAACAACATTGCTTACGGTTTTGGTTATCCCCAGTACTCCTTCATTCCCCGGTTCAGTCCCTACTACTGGGATGGGGTAGATGAAGCTGCCTTCAAGTTTAATCCCGAAACTGCCAAAAAGATCCTCGATGAAATCGGTTATGTAGACACCGACGGGGATGGATGGCGCGAAGACACCGAAGGGAACAAAATTACCCTTGCCTTGAACACCAATTCCGGAAACACCGTCCGTGAGAACATCGGTGAGCTTTTTGCCCAGGAATGCCGCAAGATTGGAATCGACATGTCATTCCAGCCTGAAGATTTCAATTCCCTGGTAACCAAGCTCCTCTCGGGAGAGAACTGGGAAGCTATCCTTATCGGTCTTACCGGCTCCGTTGATCCTATCAGCGGTGCTAACGTATATCCCTCCAGCGGTAATCTTCACATGATCGAGCCCAACCAGGAATCTCCCCGCCGCGCGTGGGAAGCTGAAGTAGACGCTGCCTGGAAAGTAGCGAACAATACTACCGATGAAGCGCAGAGAACGCGCGGATGGGAAACGATTCAGAGGATCTGGGCCGACGAGCTCCCCTGGATCTACACCTTCAACGCCGCGATCCTTGGTGCTTACAAGACCAAGTTCGGTAACGTTTATCCGCAGCCGGTTCATGGTTATAGCTGGGATGGTATCGTTCACAGATTGTACCTGAAGTAACATTTCTTAATTATTGGGTATTCCGGCCTTTATGACCGGAATACCCCTCTTTCAATTTCATATCAAAACACCATCAGAATCTGTTTCGGGGAATCCGGATTGTAAATGGTTCTGAAAAACAATCATGAGGAATAATCGGGGTTTTCTATGACTGATAAAAAAAAGATGATGGTAAGGGGGAGCTATGTTCTTGATGTGCTCCTCTGGGCCCTCCTTACCTTCTCTGCCGGTTGGGGCTGGTTTCTTGCCCTGATCGTTGTTGAATCTGTTATGTGGTTGGTAAGGCTTGCGTGGCTCAGCCCGATGATGCTTAAGTTCATCCTCCGGCGGCTGCTTCACATGCTCCCGATTATAATCGCGGTGGTAGCAATCGGCTTTGGTTTGATTCAGCTTGCTCCGGGTGATATTTTCAGCCAGATGCTTCTCAATCCGGATATACGTCCGGAGGATGTTGAAACCATGAGGAAGGCTTTCGGCCTGGATCAACCGTGGTACGTCCAGTTTTTTAAATATCTCTGGAATGTCCTTCATGGTGACTTCGGCTTCAGCCAGAACTTCAAGGCCCCTGTATTCGTACTCGTTAACCAGCGCGCGGCGAATACTTTAATTCTTTCATTCGCCACCATATTAATTGCCTGGGGGTTTTCTATCCCCGCGGGGATTTATGCCGCGACGAGGCAATACAAAGTCGGGGACCAGGTTGTATCGGTTTTTGCCTTTTTCGGCCTTTCAATACCGAATTACTTTCTCGCGTTTCTTCTGATTTTCATGGTTTCCTCAACAGGAAACTGGCTGCCGGTGGGAGGGATGTACAGCGTACATATAAGTAGTATGTCCTGGTTTGGCAGATCGTGGGACCTGATCAAACACATGTTTATTCCGGTTTTTGTTATTGCTACAAGCGCGACAGCCGGGCTGACCCGTATCATGCGGGCAAACATGCTTGAAATACTCGGTCAGCAATATATTACCACCGCGAGGGCGAAGGGAATAAAAGAATCAAAGGTTGTGTGGAAACATGCCCTGCGGAATGCCATCAACCCGATGATTACGATTTTCGGATTTCAATTCGGAGCCATCCTGGGGGGAGCCGCCCTTACCGAACAGGTAACGGCCTGGCCGGGACTTGGCAAGCTCATACTCAGGGCAATTCTGACCCAGGACCTGTATCTTGTCGTCGGTAGTCTGATATATGGTGTCGGACTGCTTGTAATTGGAAACCTGATTGCGGATATTCTGTTGGCGATTGTAGACCCAAGAGTGAGGATAGGCTGATGGCGGAAAAAGAACTTCAACAGGAAGAAATACTGGAAATCAGGGAGGGGATCAGCGAAAAGGGTGA
>JAGLYY010000049.1 GCA_023131935.1 Spirochaetales bacterium
AGGCATATGGAATGATCACATAGCGGTACATTTGGGGGTGCGTTAAACCTGTAGATAAACCGGCATGATAGTGATCCCGAGAGATGGATGAAAAGCCAGCACGGGTATGCTCGGCCACCCGGGATGCTGTGTACATTCCGAGGGCGATGATGGCAAGATAATAGTTGAGGCCTATGATCGAATTAATCTGATATTGAAGGGATTTTCCAAAGAGCATGGGCCCGGCGTAATACCAGAAGAAGAGCTGGACCATGAAGGGGATATTTCGGAATAGCTCTACATAAGCGCCCCCCAGGAATCTGAGCCATCTCCAGGGGGAAATCCGCATCGTGCCAATGAGAACCCCTAAAGAAAGGGCGATAATCCAACCAATGAGTCCCATTTTAATGGTGACCCAGATCCCCTGGACCAGATACATCCCGTATGGATCCCTCCACAGGACACTCCAGTCAAATTCATATGCTAAACCCATCACAATACCCCGAAGAAATATGGAAGAGGGGCGTTAACGCCCCTCTATTCTTAATGTTTCTTCCACCAATCCTTCGCTTGCGGATAACAGATCAATTGTAGATAATTCCTGTAGGCCTGAGACATCGGAATCGGAACAACCCCTTTAGGGCCCATCCACTTATCGTACATTTCAAAGAACTTGCCCGTTTTTATCGACCATACAATGGTATTGTTGATGAAGTCCCTGATATCGGAATTGCCTTCCCTGCACATATAGCCGTAAGGTTCGTAGGCGATAGCGAAATCAGCAGTTTTCCAGTTTTCAGGGTGCGGGGCCTTCATCCTCAAACCTTCCAGTAGACTCCGATCCGTTGAGTATGCATCGACCTTCCCGCCCTTCAAGGCAAGAAATCCTTGAGGATGAGTTTCCACGACTACGATATCCTTGGGTTTATATTTCCCTGCTGCAACCTGATCTTCTATAGCCTTCAAGTTAGTAGTCCCTCTGGCCGCCCCAAGCCTTTTTCCGTTTAGGTCGTCAATCGTCTTGATATCGCTATCCTTTGGAACGAGAAAGGTTGTCTCCGACACGAAGAAGATGTAACTGAAATCAACCACTTCTTCACGCTTTTGAGTATAGGTGGTTGAACCCATCTCCACATCAACCGTCGCATTGGCCACCATGGGGATACGGGTTTTAGGAGTAACGGTAAAAGGTACTATCTCTATTTTCTTGCCGAAGTGTTGGGAGAGCTTTTCGACAAGAAGGTACGTCATATCCACGGAAAATCCAACGTGTTTCCCAACCTTAGGATCGATGAAGGCGAAGGGTATTGAACCCTCCCTCAACCCCACACGGATCTTTCCCGTTTTGTTAATGCGGTCCATGGTTTCATCTGCCAGCGCTACACTGCCAAAGAGTGTCATGGCAAAGATGAAGCAAAAGGCAAAGATAAAAGATTTTTTCATAAGAACACCCCCTTTGATTGTTTTATGATTGTGACCATAGCCCACTTTTTATTTGAATGTTATCACCCCCTTTTTTTCTCAAAATCCAGACTCACTATAAAATGGTGGAAGTGATTTGTCAACCTCATTTCATAAAGATCATTTCATAAAGAAATCAGTTTGATAACATAGCGAAAACCCCCATTAAATTCATTATTTTAGAATTCTGTAGAGACTGTCGAAAAACACCTTTT
>JAGLYY010000490.1 GCA_023131935.1 Spirochaetales bacterium
AAAGGGATTTGACTCCTCTTCCGGCAGCGCAGGGAAGCTCGTATTGGATACACGCTCACCATTACGTCATGTTCTGTGGGGCTGGTTACAAATTGACAAAGTATTGAAAATAGATGGCTGTAACATATCAGAGTACGAGTGGGCCAGGTATCACCCGCATTTCCATCGCGATTCCGATGAAAACAACACTCTGTATATTGCCTGTAGGTATTTAACACTTCCCGGGGAGTCTTTTGAAGGTCTGGAAGGGGCAGGGAATACTTATTTTCGGTAGACAGAGTGTCTCTACCTTTGTATTCCGATATACAGCACGAAAATCAATGAAGATACAGCTTGTTTTTTGTAACGGGAAATGTATACTTTTCGTTACAAGAAGGTTGTATTTATGGCTGGTAAAGTATATATAGAACAAGTAATTAGTCGAATATATGGCTATGACAGGGGTCACGTGTTTACTCCATCTGATTTCTCCGATATTGCCCAGCCCGTTAAAATCAGGATCACGCTGGCGCGGTTAACAGATAAAGGGGTTATTCGGCGCCTTCTCCGGGGAGTCTATGACTTCCCCTCTTTTAGTAAAATCCTTAATGAGCCGGCACCTCCGGATACGGATGCTATAGCACAGGCTCTGGCACGAGCTCATGGCTGGACGATACTGCCTGGCGGCGAGACTGCACTCAACTTGTTGGGCCTCTCCACACAAGTTCCGGCTAAACGGAAAAAACTGCTCACCACTGCCCACCGCTAGATCGGAAGAATTGCCCTTATTATGATGGCTGTAACTGTTTTTTTCGAGTTACGGATATCAGGACTACTCTGACCCTGCCCTGGCTACCACATAGATGTACTGCAGCTTTATCCGTTCCCGAAATGAGGGGCTCTTCGTTTTGCTGGATAGAATCACTGAATTTGGATTTACTTATAGAATGCGGGATTTCCAGTAGCCCGGCTTGCGGTGAGCATGAGCAATCGCTGCAATAATTATTTTTTGTTCACGGATGAAGTACGGAATATAATACGGAAAAACAGGACAATTGACACGTCGATACCCTCCTGATCGTTCTCGCCATAGCAGGGGATCTTCAACGATACGACCAAGCACGTGGGCGACCTCACTCCGAAAACGTCTTCCTAACCCATGTTCTCGAGACTCATACCACAGTACTGATTCCAGTAGTTCCTATTCCGCTTCCTCAAGGAAATTAACAGTCATGTTTGTAGTTTACGGTCGATATCGGTAAAAACATCACCCGCCGGACGTGCGCGGATTTCTCCTCGATCATAACGTGCAATACGGTCACGGATTTCAGAATCCCAGCTATTCTCAATATCTTCTGAGATTTGTGGTTCTCCAATCATCAGCAGTTGATGGACAAGAGTAAGACGCTGATCTTCCGATAAGTGTTTTGCTTCCTGTAATATTTGATTAACAGAACTCATATCAATAATATAACAGTCAGGATGTTCTTTGTCATGATTATTTTAGTTGATATCCTAAACCGCTCGCACGATATCGGGAACTACTGTTATGGGACTAACTATTTGTCAGACCCCTTTTTTATTCTCAATCTACTAACCTTTTTCTTTCATCAGGTAATCCAGATGAGTGATGGTCTATATCAATCCGCAAGAGCTTGCTCTTGTGCAAGAAAGGAATACTTCAATTGCATTCGTTCTACCTTTCGCTTATTCATCATAAGTTCCTGGACCTTTCTTTTCGGAAGAATCATTGCGTTATCTTAGCAGATGTGATAAAGTATTGCAATGAACTTTGATCGGCTCGTGGAAATCACAGCGGAATTACACTGTTTCTCTCCTGGTATTCTAACCGCGGGAGAGAGCCTCGATCAGGTGCGCGTTCAGCTCAGCAGGTGGGCAAAAAGCGGCAGGATCATCCGAATCCATAAGGGGTGGTACACACTTGCCGCGCCATATCGGCGGGTTTCGCTGAACATGAATGTTATCGCCTGTGCTATCAAGCCCGGAACATATGTCAGTTTGCTGTCAGCTCTTTCCTTCCACGGGATGATCCCCGAATACGTGCCGGAAACCACGTGTATCACCACCGGGCGCCCGCTTCTGATCGAGACCCCTCTTGGTAGAATAAGTTATAGGCATTTGAAGGGGGAGGCGTTTTGGGGTTACGATGAGGAGCAGCAGGGAAGCCAGGCCGCTTATGTGGCCAGGCCCGAAAAAGCCCTCCTCGACCTGATTTACCTGACGCCCGGCGGTGTCAACAAAAGCTATATTGCCGAATTGAGGCTTCAGAACCTGGAAGAGCTGAATCCCGACGTACTGAAGCGGATGGCGGTGCGGTTTGGAAATCCGCGACTGACACAAGTACCGGTACTGTTTGAGAAGCTTCTGGATGAATTCGGCGGTGGAGACGCGCAATGAAGGACCGGATAAAGACACTCCTGAGCCAGCAGAGAACCACCGTCGAATCCAGTCTGATTGTGCGTGAGTATCTGCAAGCCCGAATCCTCGAGGCACTGCAACGGACGGGTGCATTCCAGAGCTGGGCATTCCTTGGGGGCACGGCACTTCGATTTCTCTACCAGCTGCCCCGGTTCTCCGAAGATCTCGACTTCTCACTCACCGAATCTGCCATGTCAGGAAACTCAGGCAAGGACGAATTTGCGTGCCTTGTTAGTGGTGTACAGCGGATATTTGAGGCGGAAACCTACGATGTAGAGATCCGCTCCCGCCCGGAATCGGTGGTACAATCAGCCTTCATCGGTTTTCCCGGTCTGTTATACGAACTTGGCCTCAACGTGCATCGGGGAAAGAAGATTTCAATCAAGATCGAGGTAGATACCAATCCGCCGCTCCATGCCGGGACACAAACGTCTATTGTTCGCCGTCATGTTCTTCTCAATTTGCTTCATTACGACAAGCCGAGTCTCCTCTCGGGCAAACTCCACGCGCTCATTCACCGACCACATGTTAAGGGGCGTGATGTATATGACCTGTTCTGGTACCTCAGCGATCCAACCTGGCCGAAGCCGAATCTCGGGATGTTGCAGGCATCTCTCTGTCAGACCGGGATGGACTTGACCGACAATGAAGTACAGAAATGGCGAGTCCTGGCGGCTTCCAGAATCCGTGAGATGGAATGGGACCGCGTTATCGCGGATGTGAGTCCGTTTCTCGAGCGGAGCGGGGACATTGAGCTCCTGACCCGGGCGAACCTGCTGTCACTATTGGGACGAACGTGAGCCATTTATTTTCATCAAACAGAGAGCTGCTGAAAAATTAAATTTCTATCTTGACAATGGTGTGTAACAGGATTAAACTATTATTGTACTAAAACATTAGTACAAAAGGTAAAAAGTATGTTCCGGAAGGATCCGGCAATAACAG
>JAGLYY010000491.1 GCA_023131935.1 Spirochaetales bacterium
TAAAAGGGGAACAGCAGGTGCGTTCTGAGGTTTATATGGAATTAGTCGACATCATGAGGGCAGAAGTAATGAAGATAGAGGCCATTTCCGATCTGATGAGTTCGGTAAACGGCTGCTGTCTTGAAGAAAGAACGGTGCGCGTTTTGGGAACAATATTTCTGGATTCGGCGGCTGTACTGCTGGAAAAGCTTAAAGAGCTGGAAGTTGCTGGAAGGAGGACAAATGGAATTGAAAGAAATCGTGAAAGAGTATGAAAAACACTTGTTAGCTTCGGGAAAGAGGATAAAAGGAAGCAGACATTCGGTGACTCTCTTTAACCGTTATTTAGGAGAAAACAACCTTGATATTCTCTCCTTAAATTACCGGGAAGCTTGTGGGTTCCAGAGCTGGCTCACCTGTCAGAATGGGAGGTATGCGGCTGCTTCCATTCTTAACATTATCGGGTCTCTATCTGCTTTCTACAATTATTTACGGAAACGGAGACTTACCGCTTTCAACCCCTTTTCCCTGATAGACAGAATCAAATGTCCCTCCCGTATCCCTAAAAACATCCCCGATGAAAAAGAGCTGGACGCCCTTCTTTCCTGTCTCCGCGGGTTTACCAGAGGGAAAAACCTGCGGGATTACAAAAGTCATTACAAAGCTCATGTTCTGTGTGAACTTCTCTACTCAACCGGAATGAGGATCAGTGAAGCGGCCGCGCTTAAAGTATGTGATATTGATCTCTCAAGGGGAACAGTGGTAGTTCATGATAGTAAAACAAGGAAGGAGCGAACAGCTTTTTTGAATGAATACTCCAGAGGTGTCCTTTCTGTCTACATGAATGAACTGAGAGAGAAAGTCCTGTGGCTGCATAATGGAGGAGATCCTTCTCTTCTTTTCGGATGCTCGGTGAATCTAATCACCTGGCTTAACGGTGTCCTTTCCGATCTCTGTCGTGAGATGGGACGGGAGAAAGTAACTTCTCATATCTTCCGTCATGCCTTCGGTTACCATATGCTGCGTTCGGGTTGTGACATCCGGAAGATCCAGAAGTTTTTAGGACATGAGCGGTTAAACACTACTCAAGTGTATACAAGGGTGGATACCGAAGCCTTGAGGAATGTTTTAGACCATTATCATCCCCGGAAAAGGAAGACCGGTGAAAGCCTCTGATTACTTAGGAGAGTATGAAGATTATCTTAAAGGTCTCCGTCTTAAGGCCGGCACAATACGGAGTAAACTCCGTGGTGTACTCTTCTTTGAAGAATCATTTCTTAAAGGAGGAAAAGAGGATTTGAGGGAGACGGAAGAGAAAGACTTTTTGCGGTTCGCCGGTTTCTTAAAGGAAAGAAAGCTTTCTACCGGAACAATCAACCACTATCTAAGTGCTGTCAGGCAGTTCTTTACCTACCTCTACAAGAATGATCTTATCCTTCAACCCGTAGGCGATCTTGTTCCATCGGTCAAAACTGTAAGCAGGGAAAAGGCGATTTTCACCGTGGAAGAGATAAGCCGCTTCCTTGATTCCATCGAGACAAACCTTCGTGACCGGGTTTTCTTTGAGCTTCTTTATTCATCGGGCTTAAGGTGTTCAGAGGCCCTCAACTTACAGTGGAAAGAGATAAACTTTAAGTCCAGGAAGTTAATAGTTGAACAGGGAAAAGGTGACCGCGACCGGTATGTACCTTTCTCCCGCGCGGCGTCCTTTTTCCTTAAGAGCTGGAAGAGAGTAAGTTACACCGGAGCCGAGTCGTACCTTTTTCCCGGGCTTTACCGTGGCCATCTAACGTATGCCTGTATGAAAGTGCGTTTCACACAGTATCTCACGGAGTCCGGAATAGAGAAGAAGAGACTTACCATTCATTCCATTCGTCACAGCTGTGCTACCCATCTCCTAGAAGCGGGAGCGGATGTGAGGTATGTATCTGAACTTTTAGGGCATAGGAACATGGAGACAACGGTCAGGTACACTCATCCAACGGAAGAGAGCCAAAGGAAAGCTTACCGGATGTACCACCCGAGAGAGAACGGATACTACCGGGAGTTAGACGAAGAGTACGAGGCGGAGCTGGATACGCTACACAAAAAGTTTCAGGAGAGGGAAGCCTTTGTCCGCAGGTATGTAAGGAAAGGTTGATCAACGGTGGCTATCTGTATAGTATTGGGAGCAATGGTTTCGGCAACACCGGTAAAAACTGAAAGCGATATTTTTGGGCGCACATCTTCGGAGGGAGAGGGGTTCTGTTTCACCTCAAAGGAATTAGACGAAGAGACCGGACTCTACTACTTCGGGGCAAGGTACCTTGATCCGCAGACGAGCCGGTGGATGAGCCCGGACCCGGCGATGGATGGGCTGAATGTGTATGGGTATTGCGCGAACAATCCATTGAAATACATTGATCCGACGGGGATGATTAATAAACATTTTTCCTGGAAATTCGATATGCATGATACTTCCTGGGGAAGTAGTAATCTCGGTAATTCCTCAAACGTTAAAATAAATAAAGCCGGATGTTATCTTATGGGATTTGCCAATGCAGTGGCCACCTTATTGAACGATTCCGGCGGAATGAATCGGGTCCTCCTAAATCCTGGAATGCTTAACCTTAATAAAACGAATTTTGCTGCCGGATCTGCAAGCATGGATCCCGCGGTAGCCGCGAAAAACTACGGGCTGGTTCAGGATTATTGGAC
>JAGLYY010000492.1 GCA_023131935.1 Spirochaetales bacterium
GAAAGAGAAGGAACAGGAAAAATAGAAAAGAAGGCCTGCCAAATCCTTTTGAAATTTTTACTGTTTACTGTTACTATAGCACCATGGTTACCAATTCGATGATACAGAAGATTCCAAAGGTAGAGCTTCACGACCACCTCGATGGAGGATTACGACCGAAAACCGTTATTGAACTTGCCGCAGAATATGGAAATACACTACCGGCCGGCACCCCTGAAAAGTTGGCGGAATGGTTTCACCGGGGTTCAAACAGAAAGAGCCTCGCCTTATACCTCGAGGGTTTTAGTGTTACTCTTTCGGTTATGCAGAGGGCGGAAGCTCTGGAGAGAGTAGCCTACGAAGCAATCCTGGACTATGCCGCTGATAATGTGGTTTACGCGGAGATCAGGTTTGCTCCCAATCTGCACCTCAAAGAGGGGCTTAACCTGGAATCGGTTGTAGAATCAGTCCTCCGGGGATTAAACCGGGGCAGGGAGGAGACGGGGACCCAATTTGGCTTGATTCTCTGTGCCATGAGAAACCAGCAGGTTTCCCTTGAAATCGCTGAGCTGGCAGTTGCTTTCCGGACAAGGGGGGTTGTCGGTTTCGACCTCGCTGGAGATGAAAACGGTCATCCTCCGAAAAAGCATTTGGAGGCTTTTAACTTCATCCGAAATCGCAACTTCAACATCACTATCCACGCGGGGGAAGCTTTCGGGATGGAATCGATCTGGCAGGCGATCCAGGTGTGCGGGGCACACCGAATTGGTCATGCCACCCATCTCATCGAAGATATGGTTGTCCATGGTACCAGAATTGACCAGATGGGGACCCTATCGAATTATGTGCGCAATAAAAGGATCCCCCTTGAGGTGTGCTTGTCCTCAAACATCCAGACAGGCGCGGCCGATGATTTCGACAGTCACCCCTTTAACATTTATTACCGGAACCATTTCCGGGTTACCCTCTCCTCCGATAACAGGCTGATGAGTAATACATCTCTTTCAAAGGAGATGTCCCTGGCAGTGAAACACTTCAACCTTGAATTATGGGATCTTGAAAAGCTTACGATAAACGGAATGAAGTCGGCTTTTATCCCTTATGAGGAACGGATTGAAATTATTTTTGATATTATCAAACCGGGATTCGAAGCCATCAAGCTTGGCACAAATCCCCAGGATTAGACTGATACCGGAATGAGTACCCGAAACAAACCTGATTTTTATGCCCTCAGGGCCAAACGTGAGGGATATCCCGCCCGATCAGTTTATAAGTTAGAAGAAATTCAGCAGAAGTACCGGATTATATCTCCCGGCATGAAGGTTCTTGATATCGGCGCCTCCCCCGGGAGCTGGAGCCTTTTTGTTTTAAAGCGGCTAAAGGGGGCCGGTCATCTCGTGGCCGTGGATCTTGAATCTCTTCAATTGAAAAAGAGCCACAGGAATTTCACCTTTTTCCAGGGAGATGTTTTTTCCCAGGAAATAGTGAACAAACTCCAACAATTTGCCCCTTTTAACTGCATCATAAGCGATGCCGCTCCGGGAACAACGGGAAACAGGACCATCGACACCGGACGGTCATACAGCCTTGTGGAGGAAATCATCACAATGGCGAAAGGGCTCCTGGCAGAGGGGGGAAATCTTGTGGTAAAAGTTTTTCAGGGAGGAGATGAGTCTCAGCTTATGGATCAAATGAGAAGGGATTTTGCAATGGTGAAAGGATTAAAACCAAAGGCCTGCCGGAAAGAGTCCTTTGAGACCTATTATGTGGGACTACAGAAAGGCATGGAATGAAAAAACAGAGCCTGATCCTCATCTTATTACCTGCCTTTCTCTTTTCCTGCGCGAGTGTTCCGGATCGGGTTCCTTATCAGGAAACTCCTGTAAAGGAAGAGGAATACAGAAACCCCCGCATTCAAAAGAAATTAGTTGAAGGTTCCTATCATTTTGTCGGGGCAACCAGGCTCATTGTCGACGGCAGGGAATATAAAAGGGATTGTACCGGCACGGTACTCGCGATCTATGCTTATGCCGGGATTGACCTTACAAAGGATTTCAACCTGTATAGCGGCAACGGTGTGCAGCGGTTATATCATACCCTGGATTCAGAAAAGCTGCTTTACAATACCCGCGTTCCCCAACCGGGAGATATCATTTTCTGGGACAATACGTACGATCGAAATGAAGATAGAAAATGGAACGATCCCTTCACCCATGTCGGAATGGTTGTTATCGTCTCTGACTCTGGTGAAGTCCATTACGTTCATTTTAACTACCGAAAAGGGGTTGTCCTCGAAAAAATGAATCTGAATGACCCTGACACCTACACGAAAGTAGTTGATGGAGTGTCATTGGTCGTGAATTCACCTATGCGGATGAGCAGCCAGAATTGGACAGATAAATGGCTCGCGAGTCATCTGTACAGGATATTCGGTATGGGATATCTGCTCTCTCAATAGGACAGCGGTTCTTCTAGGCTCTTATAGGATCTTCTATACTCCCATCGCAGCATAGCCGCAACCAAAAAAATAACCGCGAATTAACACAAATAAACGCAAATGTTATGGAAGTGATTTTAATTGTAATATTGCCAGCTATGAGAGAGAATCTACAATATTTAAATGGAAAAAGTCTATTTCGAATCACAATGGAAATTTGCGTTCATCCGCGTCCATTTGCGGTTTTATTTCCTTAGTAAAAAACAAGATTATCAGGGTTAATAGTATATAGACTCTTATAGATTCTTATAGATAGGTGCTTATAAATCTTCCCGGGGAAACCTGAGGTTGTAGCGGGTCCCCCCTTTCCGATCCAGTTCTATTGTTCCATGAAGCTGGTCGGTGAGTATCTGTATCAATTTCATCCCCAGGGTATCGGTATTGTCTAAATTAATTGATTCCGGGATACCAACTCCATCATCCGCGAGTGAAAGCTTCACATCGTTATTTTCAATCCCAAGTTTTATCCGGA
>JAGLYY010000493.1 GCA_023131935.1 Spirochaetales bacterium
CATTCGGGGATGTCCTCGACGGAGAGCACCGCTGGGGTTGGGATTATAACGGCAACCACCACATGGGCTTTGACTCGGTAGGCTTTACCGGCTACCGGATCGATGCCGAGAGCGGGTTGTATCACGCGCCTTTCAGGGAGTATGATCCGCTGGTTGCCAGTTGGACAACCTCTGACCCGATTAAGAGCGGTGAGTTGTGGTATGCTTACTGTAGTAACAACCCGGTCCGGTTCATAGATCCGTTGGGGCTTGATAAATGTACTGCATGTGGGCAAGGATCCATAGATACAACAGGATTGGTTGATGAAGGTGTCCAAACCAAATTTCATATATGGGAAGCTAGTTTTGTAGAAGCAAGTGTTAGTTATGTAGCTGCTCCGCTTGTTGGTGGAATCGGTGAATTAATGGGTAGTGCCCTTGTGCATTTTAAAAACAGAGGAACAGGGGAATCCTTTGAAGCTGTCTATAGCTTTAAGCTTACATCCGTTGAAGGTGCAGCAGCGATGATTGGTAGTACTATTGAGTTTGGAGCTGTTACTGCTGAGTTCCCAGCTTCTACAACCCCTAACCAAATCGCTGAATCATATAGAGGTGAATTTCTTATTAGAAATCTTAGTCTTCCAATTGGTTTAGTACTTGGAATTAGTGCTAGCTATATTACAAGTGATATGTGGGAAGGGTATTCGCTTGGTGGAGGTATTGGTACGGGAGGAGGATATTCAGAACAAGTTACTGATTATACACTCATACCGGAGTCGATAACGCCTTTAATTAAACCCTCAACTAATTGTTTTAGCCCGGAAGAGATTGAAAGCATAGTTAGAACATATAGTGGACATAGATAGATATGTTAGAAAAGAAGAATGATTTTGCAAAGAATAAGTATATCATAATAGCAGTTGTTCTTGCTGTAGTAGTAATTTCTTTATCTCAGTTTATCTTGAAAAATCAAGGATCAAAAGACTATAGCGAATTCACTGAGAAATGTGATTTTGATAGAATAGAAGTAATTTCTATAAAAGAGAAGGAGATAAAGACCACAATTACTGACAAACGAATAATCTGTGCTCTTTGGGAATTAGTAAAAAATGCTAAATCACCAGGGCACAGACAGAAAAAGCTATATGACTACAGTCTTCATTTATATTTCTATATAGATGATGATAATTCGGTGATGATTTATCTAGATAAGGATAAGGGTTCTAATATAATACAGCTGGCTTTTTATGGACGTAGAAGTACTTTTTCAATGGAAGGAATTGATGAAAATAAACTGGTTGAGGAGATGGTACAATTAATTATTGAAGATAATCAATAATGCGTGCAATGACTCCCCGGCGTTCTAAAGGTTCAAAGGCTTTCCACCCCGTGCCGTAGCAAAAATCATAAACGGTATGTATTTGCTGATGATAATGAAATAAACCTGCTGGTCTTTGAAAATTCAGAGAAGGATTGGCCGCTTTCATACCGGAAAATGATACTTCAGGCTGAAAGCGCAGTGAAACAGAGGTTGATTTTACCGATTTGAAAGTTTCCTGGACAAACCACTCCCGGAGAATGGAAGATGAGAACACTGTGAAAAGTGAAGTAACTCTTAAGCAGCCTTACGGTAATAGTGCCGGTACATACCGAAGAGTACCGGTCTGCTTACAATTTCCCCTTGGCTTTGTGGCGGAGAGCCGTCGTGCTGGCGCAAAAATCATAAACGGCGTGGATTTACAGGGAATAATGCAACTGACCTGTTGGCCTTTGAAAATTCAGAGAAGGATTCTCCGCTTTCATACCGGAAAATGGTACTTCAGGCTGAAAATGCAGTGAAACAAGTATTGATTTTACCGATTTGAAAACTCTCTGGACAAACTATTTCCGTAGAACTGAAAATGAGGATTTTGTGAAAAGCAAAATAACCCTTAAGCAGTCTTACGGTAATAGTGCCGGTACATACCGAAGAGTACCGGTTTGCTTACAATTTCCCCTTCGCTTTGCGGTGGAG
>JAGLYY010000494.1 GCA_023131935.1 Spirochaetales bacterium
ATATCAGGAATCCAGCAGAGCAATAGTATTTGTCTGATATTTATTGTTCTGCTCTGGATGATATGATAAGATACCTTTGAAATAATAAGGGAATAAATACTGTTAAGTGTTCTTTGAAAAGCGAGAGAAGGAAAGAAGCTCAGAGGGATTACTCCCTCTGATGAACAAAACGCTTCCACTCGACCCGCGTATTGCGGAAGTTTAAGAGATACCCAACCGGAACACCTGACAGCCTGAGATAGTTGATAAGCTGAGCTTCCATTGTAGAGCCGAGAGCCTTAACGGACTTAAGCTCTAAGATGATGGAGTTGTCTACGACAAGATCGGCAATGTACGCACCGGCAAGCTCGCCTTTGTAATACAACGGATAGACTTTCTGCCTTTCAAAGGGAACACCCGCATGAGCAAGCTCGATAACGAGTGCACCTTTGAGAGAAAATAAAGATTTTTCTTTCACATTTAGATTTTCAAAATTTATTTTCTCGTGTGCGTGGGATTAATAATTGGGAAATACGCACAAAAGCTGACTCCAACAACACCGGACCGAGGATGTTATGGACACTGAAAGCCATACCGAGAACGGAATCTGACAATGTTTTGTGTAACAGCATCTGCTACCTCCTGTTTTACTTTCAAACACCGTTCCTGTGACGAGGCGGACTCCCTTCGGTCGTGCCTCCATAAAATATGGGGTAAAAAGGCCGGTCAAGGATTCGAGGGAACCGAGAACCCGAAGGGCTTGTCCTTTACAGGGAGGAGCAGGAAGGTACAATGAAAAAAGCAGGAGGAAAGGGGCTGCAAAAAAAGAATCCTTTTTATAAAATATGAAAGTCTTACGATTGCAAGTAAAGCTATCAGGAGTGAACATCGTGTCCCATCGGCGTAACCCCACACCTTTACCCCAGCCATCCGTTGTTCAAATAACTTTCTTCATCCATGAAGAACTGATCGACGGCTACCTGTACCAGTACGATGAATACGGGGACGTAATCTTTGAAGCAGACAAAGAGGGACTGGTAACACGATATCAATACGACAACCTCGATCGCCTGCACCAGATCTGGTACCCGGTACAGCAGGGAGCCAAGAACCGGGCAGCGGTGAAAGAGAGGAAAGACCTCGGTTTGCACAATAATGAAGAAGCAGACATAGACTACCTAGAATCCCTGACCGATATCGGAGGTATCGAAGACGCGCTGATAACCAACTATCAGGAAGTCTTCGGAGACTGGACAAACAGAACAGGGCCCTTTTTGAACGGTAACTTCCATTACGAACGGATCGACTACGACATCCTCGGACGGCGCGCTGTCAAAACCAATGAGTTTGGAAGCATCCGCTATGCCTACGACCATCAAGACCGCTTACTTCGTGCCGGAAACAGGGCTTATGATTACGACGCGGACGGCAACCGGACAAGGGAATACTTCACCGATCAGGCCTGGAGCGTGGATGACACAGGGCTGAACCTCTATGTAACCGAAAACAACCTGAACAACCCCGGAAACGGAAACGGGCTTGGAATCGGCCAACTGAACGGCAACGACCCGGACCCGCACAGCACGCAGCAGGAAACCTGGAGTGAGTTTATCTACCGGGCAGATAACCGGATGGTGGAGTACAGCGACAGCCAGGGTGAACAATGGGAATACCGATACGATTCGTTCGGTCGAAGATATGAAAAGGAACGTTTCGGTTCCGCCCACCCTGAAAAAGATGTATGGCGGGACGATCAGATCTGGTACGTGGGGCTAACTCATAATATCCTCGCGGAATACACGGATATTGAATATTGGAATGATAAAACCATTCAAACAGGCCTTGAGTATCTGGTCGGCCCCGGAGGGCGGGCTTATGGAGCCCATGAACGCTATACCCGAAACGGCCACGAATGGAGCCCCTCAAGCTGGAAGAATCGAAGGTACTACCATTATGATCGACTGGGATCAGCAACTGCCATCAGCCTGGATAAACCCGGTGTAGCAGGTGAATCCTTCAACTACGGCCCATTCGGGGATGTCCTCGACGGAGAACACCGCTGGGGTTGGGATTACAACGGTAACCATCACATGGGCTTCGATTCCGTCGGCTTTACCGGCTACCGGATCGATGCTGAGAGCGGATTGTATCACGCGCCTTTCCGGGAGTATGACCCGCTGGTTGCGAACTGGACAACCTCTGACCCGATAAAGAGCGGTGAGCTGTGGTATGCTTATTGTAGTAACAACCCTGTAATGTTCACAGATCCGTTGGGGCTTGATAAGGAGCATGGACCAGGGAAGTGTGATGGCAGTTTGCTGCCTCTGTTCCAAAAAAGGGAATATACTCCCGTTAGTTCCTTCCTTGATATTCTAATTAACATTGACACCTTTATCACAAACACTGAAACGAGTTTTTTTAATGTTGTACCGGGACTTATAAATGCTATTCCAGATATCGGATTATTCCTGTGGAAGGAAGGTGTGTCGGGATTTGGGTTAGATTTACTTGATTCTGTATATTACGGAATAGATAGCTTAGGAGAATCTTCCACCTGGATAGAAGCTGGGGAAGCATTTATAAACCCGCATACGTGGGAGGATGTTACCGCAGGACTTGGCTGGGCGGCTTTGTTACACTATTCTTTTAAAGCTGGGGCTTCGAATCCGATTCATAGCTTTGATGACGCAGCAGTGGTTGTAACAGTAGATCCAAATAAATTAAATCATATCTTTGGAAAACAACAACATGGTCTTGGAAATTTCTTAAAGCAATTTGGCGGGGATCAAACAAAAGCGTTTAATGCCATACAACAAGCAATTCAACAGCATGTTACAAGTAAAGGAATAACAGGAGTCTTTGAACAAGTTGTAAATGTTGGTGGCACTTCAATTATTGTTCGTGGAAATGTTATTGATGGAATAGTTAAGATTGGGACTGCTTTTATACCATAGGAGAATAATATGGAAAATAGATTTGAACAATTTGAAAAAGACATAATGGAAAAACTCTTAACTGGTAATGAAGAGGCATTAAATATTTTGCATGAACAATATAAAAGTGCAATAAAAAAAAAGGAATTTTCTGGTTCAGGTTTTTTTACAAACTTTGAAATCCCAAAGAATGCACTAGTATTACCTAAAAAACGATCTTTTCAGTTTGGTGATGTTGTAGGTGAAATAAATGATGTTGAGAATGGTGTTGGATTTGTTTTATTTGTTAAAGAAGGAAAAATTGACATGTTAGAAGGATATACTTATGAGGAAAAATGGCCTGATAAAATTATTAATTATAAATTATCGTATATTTCAGGCGATAAAAGAGATTTAGATAAAATTAGAAAAAAATGGCAATAGTAAAAGGAGGTAAATAAAG
>JAGLYY010000495.1 GCA_023131935.1 Spirochaetales bacterium
TTTTTATAGATATTTTTATAGACATCCGCCATCAGTCTTTTGTAGAATGCTGTATTATGGTAAAAAGTTCATCTTTGAGTGAAATCGCCCGAATTGCAGGCGTTTCCATTTCAACCGTGTCCCGTGTGCTCAATGAAAAGCCTGGAATCGGTGCCGAAACCCGTATGCGTGTCCTGGAGATCTATAAGGATCTTGTCACCTCACAAAGTACAGCAGGAAAACACCCGGTCACCAGGCAGACTCGTACTATTGGCCAGGTTCTGTACAGAAGATCACTTCCCTCCGGGTACCATACTTCATCTCAGAACGCCATTGGGATACATGAGATAACTCAGCGTTTCGGATATCATCTGCTCACCACCTTTGTAACTGATGAAGATATGGAAAACGGGCTTCAACTGCCAATGATAAAGGAAAAGAAGGTGGATGGGATTATCCTGACAGGCCCCCAACTCGAATCTTCCTTTATTCGGGATGTCGCTAATAGCGGCATCCCCATTGTTTTGATTGACAACAGGTTGAAAGAAATAGAACTGGATTGTGTCTTAGATGAAAATGAAGGTCCGGTTTATGAATTGACACAACACCTGATTCAAAAGCACAACCATCATAACATTGTTTTTCTCTCAGGACCGGAAACGTGGATAAGCAGCAGAGAGCGCGGGGCAGGGTATAGGCTTGCAATGAAAAAAGCATCCCGGCAGCCAAAAATAATTTATATGCCGGAAACAACAGTGGAATCAGGTTCCAATGCTATGAAAAAAGCCATAGAAGTATTCCCTGAAATTACAGCAGTTGTGGCAGTGAATGATAACGTAGCAATGGGGAGTATACGTGCCTGCAGGGAGATGGGTTATCCGGTCCCCGGGAAAATCGCGGTTGTTGGTTTTGACGATATAGAGTGTGCTGACCTTTTCTCTCCTCCATTAACGACAGCCCACTCCTTTGCCGAAGAGATGGGAAAGAAGGCTGTCAGCCGTCTAATCGATCTTATTGAAGGTGATTCTGACAGGAAGCATATCCATCTGACCCTCCGGTTGCCCGCCAGAACGATTTTCCGCGCCTCCTGCGGCTGCCGGGAGAATCCATAAGGGAAATCCAAGAAGGACCTCTTACCTTACCAGAGCTTCAGCAAGGCCAATACACTTGTCCGCGGCGCCGTAATAGAGAAGCCATTTACTATTGAATCTGATAACTCCCTCAGCAAAAGTAACGTTTCTTACCGGACCTTCGATCTCCCATTCCTCAGTGGGCTCTATGATTGGCTCCTCACATCTTTCAAGCACCTGAACAGGATTGTCCTTTGTAAATACAAGATATCCTGTTTTATGTACTTTATTTTCGTCCCACCCGTTATATATGAGGATAATTTTGCCATTCTCCACAATAGGAGTTGCTCCAGGCTCTACTCCCAGGCAGTCAAAGTTATCGATCCTTGGAATGACAACAGGGTTATTTGCATATTCCTCCCAATGGATCAGGTCATCGGAAAATGCAACTCCTATTGCAGCATGCCATGCCCTCCGCTGTCCGAGAAAATACATTACATATTTCCCATTAGTTTTCTCAGGACAAACAACCGCTGCTTTTATCTTTTCCCTATCCCAAATCCTCAGGTTCATTTTTATGAGTCCCAGTTTCTCCCAGTGCAACAGGTCTTTTGAGGATGCAAGTGCTATTTGAATCCCTCCGGATGAATCTCCATTTGCCATATAAAACAAATAATAGGTATTACCAAATTTAACTATACGAGGGTCTTCACAGCCCATTTTCTCATAATCATATTCCGGATAAAGAACAGGTTCGGGGTGTCTTTTAAAATTTATGCCGTCCTTGCTCCACGCAAGCCCTATTCTTCCTGTACAGCCATCTTCCCCATTTTCTGTCCTGTACAAAATATAAACAGTATCATCTTCAACAATGGCTGTAGGATTATACACAGATTTGGACTCAAATCCGTCCCCCTGACATTCCAGTATAGGCTTATTCCGTTTAATGAAATTCGTGTTCATAGTACCCCGCA
>JAGLYY010000496.1 GCA_023131935.1 Spirochaetales bacterium
ACTTTCGCTATACATTAGAGAGGAAAGTTCTAAATATATAGGCTATACTGAGAAATGCTGATTTTAATAGCTATGACTTACACCTGCTATCAAGAAGATAGTCTATCAATTCTGATAAATCGATCTTTGCTGCACAGCAATACTTGTCAGCAGCCCCATAAATTACAACGAGTTCACCATTGATTACGAAATTGCCTTCGGGGAACACTACATCAGGTACATCGCCGACTCTCTCATACTCTTCTTCCGGCTCCAGAATAGGCTTGGGAGTTCGGGCGATCATCTTCCAGGGTTCGTCGATATCAAACAAGGCAGCTCCGGCCCTATAGATATTCTTTTCGTCGACACCATGATAGAGAAGCAGCCATCCCTCATCTGTTCTGACAGGAGGAGGTCCTGCACCGATTTTTCTTGATTCCCACCCCCCCCTTGTTTCCATCATAAGCTTATTGTCAAAGAGGTATCTGCCTTCCTCATTATAATATGCAAACCATATTCCCGGAGCATCAGTGCCGTAGTCGGATCCGATCCAGCTACCTGGTCTGTGGATTACCGCGTATCTGTTACCAATTTTTTCTGGGTAGAAAAGTGTGTCCCGTTCACCGACACCAAATGGGGTAATTACTCCCTGCCTTTCCAGGTTAAAGAGGTCCTTTCCCCTGGCAAGGGCAGTATAGGCATAGGACTGCTCGGGCTTTGGAATGCCAAGCCGTACTCTGACTGGTCCGGGACAGAAAGGAGTCGGACTTACAACATATGTTAAAAAAAATTCCTTTTCTATCGTACATATCCTTGCGTCTTCTATCGTAAACTCCCATACTTTTTTATCGATCTTGAGTATCGGCTCATCAGCTCTTTCAATAAGATTCATATACTTATCAAATGTTGCGTAGCCCAGATTCGCCGCATATTTCAGGTAATCACCGCACGCCCTGTAGAGAACATGTATTTTCCCATCCTTATAAAAGGCAGCTGGATTGAAGGTCGCACAGGCCTCCCAGTCATCACCCTCCGGGCTTATTATCGGGTTATTTTTGAAACGGGTCAATTTCATATTTAAGATGCCTCACTACTAATTGAATTTAATTTCGTCTTTATTTAAAATCTTATTTTCCTTTTCCAAAACTAAAAAATTCTCCTTCGATTTTACAGATTTTTTAAAATCTAAACCCTGCAATAATCCCATAGATATTTAACAAGTTTCTCCAATTTACAGCTGAGAAGAATTGTATATTTGTCGGAAGCTCCTGAATAAATTAGAAGTTTATCCTTTACAACCATTGATCCAACAGGAAAAACAACTGCCGGTATATCAACAGGATATTCTTCATCGCCATACAGTTCCCAGGGCTTTGAAGGTATGTAAATTGGTTTTTTTGTTCGGCATAGTATTTTTTGAGGATTCTCTTTGTCAAGCAGGCAGGCGCAAACAGAGTACCCTCTTTCGATAGGCTCTTTTAATCCATATATCTCCCCAATATTGGTATCTATCTTTCCTACGGCATGATAGATAAAAAGTAGTCCTTCATCTGTAGGAATAACCTGTGTTCCGGGACCTATTTTCTCCCTTTCATGGTCATAATTTCCTATCGTCATAAGAATGTTTTTCTCG
>JAGLYY010000497.1 GCA_023131935.1 Spirochaetales bacterium
CCCCCTTCAAGCGGCTGCAGATAAATATTTGGATGGAATCTGGTAAATATATATAGCTTTCCATCAATGTTCCCAGACAAAGGATAACTATTTCTTGTATCAAAAAGATCTACCATTCCATGATATCTTATGTCTATAAAATCTTCTGTAGAATAAATGGCAATCCTATCCGCATTAGAACCGTCAAATGGGGGTTTTAATTTACCGCACCCTGTTAATATGTATCTGCCGTCAATTTTGACACACCTTATATCCTCTATGCCATAGAGAAAATCCCTGTGCTCACTTCCGTCCCCTTTTATTGCGCCATTTTTATACCTGTTAAAGCTTATCCCATCTTCACTTATTAAAGGCCACACCTCTGAAACATAATTCATAAGTTTAAAGCGTTTGATTCCTGATTTGGGATCAATATAGCTTTCCCTCCCATATTTCTGCTGACACCTAGGCAGAATAACCACCTTACCGTTTATTAACTCAGAGCCTCCATTAAAAACCGCGCCTGGTTTATCCTCTCCATCTTCCTCCCAAATCAGTCCAATCTCTTTCGGCTGAATAACAGGGTTTCCAATATAATCACTTAAACGAAACAGTTTTTCACCTGAGGATGTATTAACTATATTGCCTTCGCCAAGATTTTTGACCGTCTCAATTATAGCTTCCATTCTTTATTCTCCCTCATTTCTCTTTACAATTCACAGAATAATTTTATAAACTGTTTTGATATCTTTTCCGGCGAATGTTCAAGGGCAAATTCATCTGCATTTTTCACAATTTTTTCCCGCGTTTTATCATCGTAAAGCAGCATTCGCACGGCCTCTGTAAGTTCCTCGTCATTCCTGTATTTAACCAGTTCCCCATTGTTGAAGGGAGAGAAAAAGAGGTTATCACGCGCAAGGATCGGGATTCCCCATCCTATTACCTGATACGCGGTCGAGGAGAGAATTGCTCCTCTGCCTGTTACACCCTCTCCTTTATCAAATATTACTATTTTTGAAGTCCAAACATAATCTCTCCTCTTCTGCCATGAGGAGTTCTCCACTCTGATCTCATCATATCCAATATCTGGATTGGTTTTTTTCATTTCAGCGATTTGTTCCTCGAGTTTTATCTTTCGCTCCTCATCATAGACAAGCGCCAACAGGTAAATTGAAGGATCATTTTTTCTCATTGCACAGATGGCAGGCAGAAAATCAACCATGTTATATTCGCCCAAGGCGAGAATGATGTTCCGTTTTGTGGGAAGATTCAATTTTTCACAGCTTTTCATTCTGTCGCCTCTGCTTTTCTCGTATGCCGGAAACTCAATACAGTGGATCTTTTCAGCAGGGTAATGTTCTTCCATAAAACCGTTTTGTTCGGGAAGAAAGTTGATGATTACATCCCAGTCGAACTTCCAGAATGGGCTGTCGTCAGGTTTCGGTTTATTGTCATGGTTAAGCAGGATTGTTTTTGCTTTTGCTTTTATCCTGGGAAAAACCTCAAGCAGACCTTCCATGGGAAGTATCCCCAAGTCCTCCGCAAGGAATATATTATATCCTTCCTCTTCAACTGCCTTTAGCAGCAGTTCCGGATTAAAAGGTGTTCTTCCAGGAATATCTTTACCAGAATACGTAAAACATCTGTGCACAAACGCTTCATCTTCCACATCAAGCGGGTAGCCGAGGGTACACTCCCTGTAATGTGTAAATACCTTTATATCATAACGCTGTTCCATCAGCCATTCAGCTACCGGAGTCGTATGCCTGGAAACTCCTCCATCGGTATTCCAAGAACCAAATATAATAATTTTAAGCTCTTTCAATTCATTTCTCCTTGTAATTTAAAAATTTTCTATTAATTAAACAATATGTCCTTTTTTATTTTTAAC
>JAGLYY010000498.1 GCA_023131935.1 Spirochaetales bacterium
TCCGACCACAAAATCAAAGATTTTGTGGTCGGAGGCGACCAGCCCTGGTCAAAAATGTATCTTCTCTTATTATTGGGAAATGCTCCCGGAACTTACTCCGGAAAAAGAAAAAACAAGAGAAACAGACAGAAGAAATAGAAATTGGTTCGCGCCTTTTTATCTTCTGCAGCTAGTGTTTGAAATGATGCAAGGTATAATTGGTAAAAGGAGAGTGCTGCATAAAACTGGGTTTTTCTACAGCCTCGTTATCTTCAAATTAGTTAAGATTGTTATTTATCTCTAACAAATACCTTCAAGTAAGGCGACAAGTATCATTTGAAAAATTAATCCCAATGGGAGAATGTTTGATTAGCAGCACTAATCAAACATTCTCCCTTACAATTGCCGGGATGACTATTTTAATCTTTCAATGATAATGGATATAATGGCTGTTTTCGTTATTTCTAAAAATACGAATTGGTTCTTGACAACGCGATCCGTGGAGATAAGGATTGTAGAGAGAACTCTGATTGCGATACACATTGAATGGCGTTAATTAGAAGGAGAAAACCATGAATAAACCAACCTTTAAAATAGGACATCTGCGTATCACCGACCATCTGATTCTCGGAATAACGAAGGTGAAACTCGCAAAGGGAATTGAAACCTTCGAAAAGTGTGATATTGAGACAATTGCCATGACCGGCTGGAACAGCATAGGAGAATCCTTGGTTGCCGGAGATATAGATATCGCGTTTATGCTTGCGCCATATGCTATGGAGCTCTTCCATTCCGGCCAGAAAATTACCCTGACTCAGCTCAGTCATAAATCCGGCAGCATAATTGTCGCAAACAAGCGGGCGAATATCGAATCGATCGAAGATTTTAAGGGCAAAACGGTACTCATCCCATATCATCTATCGGTTCATCATATGCTCTTTGACAAACTTCTCCGGGAAAAGGGGCTCACCACCGGCATGGGGAATGATGTCGTCTTTGAAGTAGTGGCTCCTTCGCAAATTCCCCAGATGATGGAATGGGACGAGGACGATGATATTGGCGGATACATCGTTGCTGAGCCTTTCGGAACTCAGGTAATCTCAGCCGGTCATGGAACAGAGTTCATGCTGTCCAAGGATATCTGGCCGAAGCACCCATGTTGTGTGGTTGTTGTACGTGACGAAATAATAGAGAAGTACCCGGAAGGTATAGCGGAGTTGACACAGAGCCTCGTTAATTCCGGCAAACTTGCCGAACAAAAGAAAGAGGTTGCCGCCAAGATAGGTGCTTCTTTCCTGAAACAGGAAGTCAGTGTCATGGAAAAAATCCTGAATGATCCGCCGGACAGACTATCAACGTCGGAACTTCTTCCTATCAAAAATGACCTTGAAACCATACAGAATTATCTGACCAATGAAATTTCCGCCATGTCCGGGAAAATCGATCTTGATAAATTTGTTGATGACAGATTCGCAGTTCAGGCAGGTGCCAAATAACGGTAATGTTAATGGATCTATTGCCAGACAAGGGTCAAGAACTAAATCTGGAGAGCGATTACGAAGAACTTATGAGAGAGTATCAAGAAGAATATTACGTTATCGATTTCAATGCGAATGAGAATACAACATAACCCTCAGAACTGAGACAACCTGAAAGCTCGATTCAATCCAATGTTTAAGAAACCCTGATAAAAAAAAGAAACAGACAAAAGAAATAGAAATTTGTTCGCGTTTTTTTATCTTCTGCCGCTGGTATTTGGAATGATGCTTGTGATTGCCGGGGGGGGCCTTTTTAGATACTGGACAGCGGGAGTACCATGTATTATTCTGAGATAGCAGGAGTGTGGATATGCGGCTGCGGTATGACAGAAAGTAGCAAATGTCCTTCCAGGATAATGTCCGAAATAGAGGTTAGTTATACAGCGCGGATGCATGCAGGTGGTCGTTCACTTAAGGTGGTCGCAATT
>JAGLYY010000499.1 GCA_023131935.1 Spirochaetales bacterium
TGGCTGGCATGGTAATTTCCCCTGGATGCGTTGATAATCAATCCGGTCTTCGATTCTGAAATCTTTCCTGGAATCGAAGTTGTGGATATATCTTTTTCGGATTACGGTATTTCCATTATCATCGTACGTTAAGAAGGTTACCACTCCGCACGCTGCTTCCGGTTCCGCGCTTTCATGTTCTCCATCGATTACTACATCCTCCCGCCTGTCAGCCGGAAGTGTTCCTTCAGTTACAGGAAAAAGGGAATCAGATTTGATCGTTATGGTGCGAAAAAGGTTTTTCATAGTCTCTAAACCGCTCTGTTCCATTACACCACGAACTTCCTCCTCCTGATCTTCTTCCAGATCCTTTTTTAACAGATAATAGTTTCCTTCCCGTTCATAGTAGGGAAAAAGCTCTTTGTCCCGCCTGTAGCGTTCCATAAAACCGGCAAGTTCCAACCTCTGGCTTTCATCAAGATCTTTTTTCAGATGGTAATAGTTGATCGAATCATAGGTAAAAGTATTGAAAAAACCTGAGAGGATGTCCTGCTCCTCCTCTGTGAAGAACCCGGTAAATTCAGCCAGCTCGGCCTGGTTAAGCCAGATTATCCGCCAATTTTCAGTACCCTCCGTGAAAGAGGCGAAAAGTGCCTGATCAACAGCCCCTGTCAATTTCAACTCGAAAAGAATCTTCTGAAAATCACTGTTACTAATTCCTTCCTTCATCTGATAGTATTCATCAACAAGCTCATAAGAGTTCACAAGAAGGATTACATTTTCTTCGGACAATCGCGGGAGAATAAATGCCCACTCCTCCTGGCTGAAACGGCAGACACTATCTGTACGGAAAGTCTCACCTTCCAACACCGTTATCGACACAACATCTACATAAAGATCGACGGGCATCTTCTCAATGAGTGTTTCTGAAGGTCCTGTGAAATATCCCCGTTTTACTCCATCAACATCTATGGTGAAAGAATAGCCTTCCTCTTCGATAACAGCATCACCTATGATATGTTCCCCGCCGCTTTCCGGCACTTCAATTATTTCCCAGTCACCCTCATTGTTCTCGCGCAGCCAGAGCGATGTTATTGGTGAAGTAATATCATCCTCATGATAAGTCCGGTCCAGCAGATACCCTTTTCCCATAACACGGGTCCCCAGACCGAAGCCTGTTTCCTCATGATTCAGGATATGAGTGGGGATCTCCTCTGTCATCTCAGAGAATAATAAGTTCCTGTCGCCCGATGTTCCCTGAGGGTGGAAATACTTTCCCCCAACAGGATACAGAGCGAGTTCTTTTCTTTGATCAGCCGATAAACTTTCAGGATAATTATCCAAAAAAATATATTTCACGGCACTGGTATAAATGCCGTCATTAAGATAAAAACAGTCCTCAACCGGCGAATAGTGATAATTAGAAATAAAAAGCGGTGAATAACTGCTGCTAGAAATATAAATTTGATCCATGAGTTCTCTTTGGACCCGTTTCGGGACAAAGTACCCGAGCTCAGCCAGGGCTTCGTAGAC
>JAGLYY010000005.1 GCA_023131935.1 Spirochaetales bacterium
TGATAGGCATTGAAACCGCACATGCTCATGAGCAGTTCATCGGTCAACAATAGATCGCTGGTCTCTTCCATGGTTTTGATAGAGCCTACCACTTTCATCAAAAGGACAAGCACCAGTTGGATAAATAAAACATTTTTTCTTTGTTGTTTTTGTGGATCAAGATGCGCTAAAAAGGGAAAGACTTCGATCTCCTGCAAATAGGTGAAGAAGGAGTCGAACAACGTTGCCTCGTCCATGGCGTAAACCATATCCATCTCATGGCAATGGAAGAGGTGATCTGCAACCTTTGCATCATCCCGTTCAGCGGTGTGCCAAAATAGTCGATCACAGAGAGTTTCTTGCAATTGTTCACGGGTGGTCATACTCGCCACCCAAGCACAAAAAAGGGGCTATGTCAAATGAGCCTATTCTGTTTTAGCAATGATATCAAGTAGTTACGGCAATTTTTATGTGGACTTAGAAGCATTTTTATTGCCTTGCATATACCCCCCTCCATGTCCGTCTGTACGCAGGTACTCACGTGCCGGTTATGCCCTTTGATGCCGCTTCTGAGGGAACCGTAAGAAGGTAAATGAAGATCTCAAATATGCGATTTTTTTGAAAAAGTTTAAATTTTTTTCAATCCTTATATCGGAATTCCAGCACTTCTTTGGACCATCAGATTGTAAATGTTTAACCCACCTATTCTGGAGCGAGAAGAGTCCCCTTCAAATGGAGACCTTTCATAATGTTCTTCAAGGATTCAGAATGAGACATCCCTGATCAGCCTTTTTCTTGAGCAGTTTGAGCGATTACATCCTTTAAGAGCGCTTCGATTTCCTCGTTTTCGTACTTGAACCGGTTTAGGAGATGCCTTAAATTAGGTGCCAACCTTCGGCACGCCCATAAACATCGCTCTGTCACCTCTTCCCGGGTGTTTCTAGTAAAGTAATGAGGGAGATTTACATCAAAGAAAGAGATTGTATCGGCATTCCTAAGAAGGTTGCTCCTCTCTCCACCTCCGGTTTCGTGTTAGGAGACCAAATTTAACACGTCCTCTATGACGACTTTTTCTATTTTGCACCTTTCCATAATTTCGGAAATAATCCTGGCGCTGTTAAGGGCGTGGGCTCTCTTAAACTCATCGTATTTTTTGTAAGCTTCGCGTCTTACTTTCCGTTCCTCAATAGCTCTTTTTATGTCATGCCCTAAAGCAGCTATTTCCATTCCTATCTTGGCATTAAAGAAACTCATGAAAGATGGTTAAGCCCACTTGAAGCTATTCAAGGAAAATAAAACCATGGTCTCGTGGGGGAAAAGCTCTGCTGCTTGCTTTACGGAAAAGTAACTGCAGGAGATGGGGTAATTTAGATGAAATTATAATCTGCATTGCCTTAAAAATAACTATTTAACTGGCAAAGACATAAGATCTGCTGCCAGGATAAGCTCTCCCTGGTAAGTTTTCCGGCATTGGGCTTCTATATCAACCTTTAGACATTCCGGATAAAAATGGGTTAAAAGAAGCTTTTTTACCCCTGAGCGAGTAGCTATATCACCTGCCCTGGATGGGGTAAGATGCCCTTTGATCTCTCCCCCATCAGGGAAAGATGACTCGAGGATTAAAAGATCTGCAT
>JAGLYY010000050.1 GCA_023131935.1 Spirochaetales bacterium
TATAATTGGAACATTATAGTTATTGCGGTAAAGCTGACACAGATGTTCTCCAGCTAGTTTAGTAACACCATAGGGTGAAACAGGTTTAGGAATAGTATCTTCTCTAGTTGGGAACGCCTCTGCATCCCCATATACAGAGGATGATGAGGAATATATAAATTTTTTTAACCTTTTATGATTTTTACACAGTTCAAGAAGATGCTGGGTAGCTAAGATATTATCTTTTATATACGTATCAAAATTCTTCCCCCAACTTGTTCTGACACCCGGTTGAGCAGCAACATGAAAGATATACTCTATATCATTATCTATCGATGTTAGTTCCAAGATATCGCCTTCATAAAATTTAAAAAGGGGATCCTGTAAAGAAATTTCTATATTTTTCATCTTTATTGCTTTTGGATAAAAATCAGAAAAGGAATCAACCCCTAATACCCCATACTCTTTTTTTAGAAGTTTTTCACATAGATGAGAACCTATAAAACCAGCAACGCCTGTTACTAATATCTTATTCTTACTTTGATTAAAAATTTTTTTTACCATACTCTATCCCTTTTCCTATAATTACTGTGTTTGACACTATCTGTAAAAGATCCAATCCAATTTTACTACAGTTTTTCTATTGCGAAATGATTTCTCAGCCTATCATAAGATTTAATCATTCTCCATTTTCATCATTCTATTGCTTTTCCAACAGTATATCAATTATTCTTTCGGAGGTGTGACCATCCCAGAGCTGTGGCATCTTACCTTTTTTGCATTTACCATTAAAAATATTCTCTGCCTCTCTCACAATCTCTTCACCTATTCTGCACATAGTGTTTGTCCCAAGGTTAATGGTTATTGGGCGCTCTGTATTCTCCCTGAGAGTAAGACAGGGAATATTGAGATATGTAGTCTCCTCCTGCATACCTCCTGAATCTGTAAGGACAGCTTCTGCATAGTATTCCAGACTTAAAAAGTCAATATAACCCACAGGGATAATTGGAATAAAATTATCTCCACCAGAAAGCCAGGGGAAATCCTCTGTGAGTTTAAACTCATTTATCATCTTTTTTGCTCTGGGATGTACGGAAAAAATCACAGGTCTATGTTTTCTTATAAAATCGATAGCGGTCAGTAAATCAGAGAATTTATCCCTAATATCAACATTTGATGGCCTATGAAGGGTTAATAACCAGTATTTCTTCTTCTCTACACCAAACCTTTTATAATATTTTCTCTCTCTTGCAATTCCAAGATGTTCCACCAGGGAATCGATCATAATATTCCCTACAAGAAAAATCTTATCTTCACCAACCCCTTCCTTCTTCAAATTTTCATCCGCATCAACCGAAGGAGTAAATAGATAATCTGCTACTGCATCTGTAAGCACCCGATTAATTTCCTCAGGCATTGTTCTATCAAAACTCCTCAATCCTGCCTCAATATGTGCAAGGGGAATATATAATTTACTTGTAACCAGTGCGGTAGCAATGGTTGAATTCACATCACCAAAAACAGCGACAAGGGATGGCTTAATATTCATAAGTACCTTTTCCAATTCAATCATTATCTTACCTGTCTGCTCCCCGTGGTTCCCTGAACCCACTCCAAGGTCTATTTCGGGTTTTTCTAAAGCAAAATCCTCAAAGAATTTTTTTGAAAGTTCATAATCATAATGCTGTCCTGTATGTATTATCAAAGTAGGTATTTTTCTCTCTATCATTACCCTATAGAGAGGACTCGCTTTTACAAAATTAGGTCTTGCGCCCACAACAAGAGCAATAGGAATATTCACACTACATTTACCTCTATCGTTTATTTATTCACATAACAGCATGAAAAAGAATCATAAATTATGATGTCTTTCTAAGGCTATTTTATCTTGGAAACATCGACTTAGTAACAAATTGTTTTTTTCTTAAATTATTCTTTCCCATATACCTTTCGTTAGTCTAAAATTTCTTTGCTTTGCCAATATCTTAGAAAAGATAGATTCTAATTCATTTACAGTTTTTTGAATTATGAAATTTTTCTTAACAGTTTTTCTACCTTCTCGTCCTAATCTTTCTCTCAACCCAGGATCTTCAATCAGTTTGATTATTGCTTCAGTTATTGCTTTAGGAGATTTTGGTTTTATTAATAATCCGTTTATATTATTCTTAATAATCTCATTTATTCCACTTACATTGGTTCCTATGACCGGTATTTTGTATGACATTGCCTCAATAAAAACATTGCCAAAACCTTCATAAATAGATGGGAGGATGAAAATATCAAACATTTTCAAGTAATTTTCAGCGTTAATTTTCTCACCTTTTAATTCAACGGTATCTTTCAGTCTGCTCTCATCTATTATTCTTTTTAAATCTGAATATTGTTCTCCTCCACCGATAATAATAAATTTTATCTTTAGTTTTTTATTTTTCAAATCCTTTGCAGCTTCTAACAAATATGTTAATCCTTTCTGGTAACGCAGTCTCGCGATAGTTCCTATAATTGTCTTAACTTTCGAGGTGGGTCGTTTATGAATTTTAGGTAGTTCAATGCCATTATAAACGAAAAAACTATTTAAGCCTAAATGGAATTTAACCTTTGATTCCGATGCAACAACTCCTTTCGAAATACCTATCAGATAATCTACAAAAAATGTGTATAATTTGTTTAACTTATCTCTCAACCGTGAAGCAAATGTCACACTTCTTTTGTAGTGAACTAAAATACTTCTGGGGTAGAGTATTTTACCAATTACAGCAAACGTTAATGCATGAAATAGGTACGCTACAACTATTGCAGGTTTTTTTACTCGCAATACGTGGATATATCTGATTAGCGAAAATATATCAAGATGGTTTTTCATATTGAGACTTTGAATCTCTATTCCTTCTTTCTTAAATTGCTCCCACAAACTTCCTTTAGCAAGGAGTGTTAGAACAATATGATTAAATTTATCTCTGTCAAAATGTTTTATTGTTCTTAGTAAGGTTCTCTCAGCCCCACCAATATTGACATTTGTAATAAAATGCAGAATTGTTGGTTTTTTCATTAATTCCTCATTTTGCCAAGCCATCGTTTGCAGACGCGAATACGTTTCGCTTTTCTGTGCTGCCTTCATATATTTGCCACGAAGTGCCGTGAATTAACTCCTTCTGATCTCATCAAGGACTGCACTTAAATCCCCTGCTAGGTTTTTTCTCGTATACCTATCAAGATTATCAGTTCTGTATGATTGAAATAATTTTTGTTTATATTTCCAATATATCAACTCAATTTTCTTTTCGATTCCCTGCAAATCATTTGGGTTGACAATGAAATCATCTCTTCCTTCGTTTTTTAGTACTATGGCAGCGCTACCATTAATCGGAATAAGCGCAAGAATTGGTTTTCCAGAAGCCATATATTCAAATAGCTTTCCAGGAATAATCATTCTCCCCAATTCGTTTCTCATCAGCAGCAGCACATCTGCGCTCAAAATCATAGAAATGCTCTCTCTATGTGATTTGTATCCTAATGCATTTATTACACCAGCAAAATTTCCTTTCTCGAACAAGCTTTTAAATCTTGCATCAACACTGCCAAGAAAATTAACTTTTATATCTTTCTTGGACTTACTATTCTTTTCCAGAAATTTGGATAATGCATAAATAAACATTGATGAGCTCTTAAAATTGGCAATAATATTTCCAGAATAAAGAATATTAAGTCCTTGGCATTTTGGCACTTGCGAAGTTTTAAAATCTTCTTCATCAAATCCATTGGTTATTATTGCAAATTTATTGGTCCTATAGATTTTTCGATAATCATCTGCTGTTTGCTGCGAAGTGAAAATTATCTTATTGGCTATTTCAAATACCTTCTTTTCAAGAATACAATGTATCTCATATCTGAATTTGGACGAATATTTTTGGAATGGATTCAATGTCCAAGGATCCCTAAAGTCTGCCACCCATGGACGATTGGTTAGCTTTTTCAGAATTGCACCTACTATATGATTTGACCATGGATTTCCCGTAGAGTATATTACATCTATTTTATTCTTGAGTATCATCTTGAATCCACTCATAACAGCAATAGGGATCCATGGCATTTGAGAATCAGGATTGATTAATAATTCAGCAATTCTTTTTAGAAACCTCTTATATGTGTAAGCCTGTCCTTTGCCTCCCCATTCACTCGTTATTCCCCCCTTATACTGCAATAAATCCTTGCTATTTGTTCTTTTTATGTATATGTTCTCTGGAATATCATCAAGAAGTGTTCTATCGATGGGACGCTTAGTTCTCTGACACACCTCCTCTTTTACAGTTAAGATAAAAGGATTCCATCCAAACTCTGGTAGATATTTTACAAACTTTGCAGTTCTTTGAACACCTCCTCCTCCCACAGGTGGAAAATAATAGGTGATTATTAAAACTTTCTTTTCCATAATTTTCGTTTGTTAATGATATGGTAGAAAAAGTCTTCCGTCTCCTTAATTTGACGAGATTCAGTATACCTTTCCTGAATCATTTTGGTGTTTTTCTCCATAGCATTCTTGATTATTTGTGGATTTTTAATCGTATTGATAACTGCTTTAGCAAGTTTCATTGGGTTATTTATCGGGAAAAGGTAACCATTTATTCCATCATGAATTAACTCTCTATTACCAGGTATATTACTTACAATTGGGAATGCGCCGCAGGCAATGGATTCAAGAAGAGCAACACAGAGTCCATCAGAACGAGATGGAGATACAAAAATATCGGCTTTCTTGAATAAACTTGGCATTTTTGTGTAAATTACTGGTGCCATAAACTGGATGGATTCATAGACACCTAATTTCTTGGCAAGCAATTCGAGTTTGGACTTTCCTTTGCCCTTACCTACTATAATTACCGTAATATGGGGAAATGTATTGACTATGTGGGGAAGAGCTCTTATTAGTAATTCTAAGTTATAAATGGGCCTCATTGCTCTTGTACTTATTAAAACAGCATTGGAGATTGGCTTCTGGTAATTGCGGAGTACTCTCCCTTCTGTATTAAATAATCGAGTATCTACAGCATTTTGAATAATTTTCAGCCGATCAGGTGGGCAGTTAAATTCTATCAATCGTTTTCTCATATGATCAGCTACGCTTATAGTTCCATCAGCGCGCTGCAGAGATCTTTTTACAATAAAACGATCGATTAAATAACGGTTGGGATGCAGCAAAATATCAGATCCATATGCTATTATGACTACTGGATGATAATCTGTAGTGATTGCAAGCCATCCATGATTTGTCAAGAAGTGACCATATACAATATCAGGATTTTCTTGAAGGAGTATTTTTCTTACACGGGATGCTTTCATTCTCCGGTAAATTAAGTTTATCATTTTCCTTATATCGGGAAACATTTTAAGAAGATATGGCGGTGGATTAAGAGTTTTTACTGGAACCCCATCTATATCACCTTCTTGTTCTGAAAGAACGAAAACATTGTGCCCCCTGGATTTTAACCCTGTTACCCATCTTTTACAATGAATGTTTCTCATATCACATATCACACAAATTTTCAAAGGTAGTGTATTCATATGATCATCTTTCATAACCTATCCTTCTTGTTACTGGCTACAAAACCAATGCAGAACAGAAATATTTATATTTCCGGGTACATAAAGAAATACACCAATCACAACTGTAAAAAGCTTTCCCTGATACATCATTGAGTAAACTATATGATGTTAGTTCTAATAAAAACTGGTTTTTTATATAGTAATGGTTGTAGTGTTGGGAAAAATTCAATCCTGGAATGCAAAAATAAGAAATAACAACAATTCCATAATGGATTGTTTCGTAATAAACAGTATAGAGATTGTTAATCATAAATAGAATTTTCATCGGTTTTCAATTCATAGTTACTAAGCAAGTTTTTTAGAATTACGGAAATAGCAATTAGAAACCATATACTGCGGTTAAACTGAATAGAGAGAAAGAGTGCTGTAATACATACACCAAGCAAGGACAGACCTGCAAAGAAAGAGAGGTCAGCAAGAGACCTTTCTCCCTTTTTATTAAAAACCTTATATGAATGGATGAAATCCTTGAAAGAATAGAAAAAGATGGCAAGAAATGGTACGAGCCCCAATAATCCAGTTCCAGCAGCAATCTCCAGATACATACAGTGCGCAACAAGGTGCAAACCAAAGGGAAAATAGAATCCAGAATTTGAAATAACATTGGATAATCCTACACCTAAAAGTGGATGTTCTAAAAACATCCTTAAAGTACCTTTCATTACATAAATTCTACTCAAGAGTGAAACATCCATTATTGATTTTTTCTGGAATAGTTGTAGAAGGGATTCAATCCTTAATATAATAAAGGGTGGAAGAATAAAATAAATAAGAACAAACAATAAAAGAAGAATAAAAATTCCAAACCATTTCTTCTTTAATATCTTAAAAATAATAATTACTGTAACAATTGTAAAGGCAATCATCCCTCCTCGGGAAAAAGTTGCAAAGATTGATGATATTAGAATTACAATTACTGCCCATAAAAGAAGTTTCACAATTATGTTTTTCTCTCTTTTTACAAGTGCTATACTTAGAGGAAAAGCTGTTATGAGCGAGACAGACCAGAGGTTTGCGTCATAAACAACACCCGTAGATCTAACAAGGGCGCCAGTTGAGGCCAGAACATTTAAAAAACTGCTAGACTTAAAACTATATAACCCATAGATTGCCCCAATGGTAATAGAAAAAACGATTATGTATATAAGAATCCATAAATCCCTATTTGTTTTTACCAAGTTGACAATAAGTATAAAAAAAATAAAAATGCTTAAAATTTCATAGATACCTTTTCCCCACATAACCAGATCACGAGAAGGGAAAAAAGAAAGCAGTGCAACTGCTCCAAAAATAATAAAGTAGACCAATTGTTTGGAGGGGAGTAACTTCTCTTCCTTAATGAAAATTTTTGCAAAGAAGGTTGCTGCTGTCACTACAGTTGCTATCATCAGGGCTCTCGGAAGTAAGTGCTCACCCAAAACTGTAAAAGATATTATAGTCATAAGCCATAAACCGCTCTTTGGCCATTTAACAATGGAAATCAACAGAGGAGGGGCTACTAATATTAAAAAAGCAATAAAGATATTCTTATAACAGGATAACAATATTAGAGCGATCTCAAGAGCAATTGTAAAAGCCAAGAATATCCAAAATCCTCTTTTAACTTTACTAACTTCTTCGCTTCTAAACATTTAGCACCTAAAGGTTCTTTATTTTAGAAAGGCAATTCCTGCGCCATATTAGATAAAAAACAACCAATAAACCACTCAATACCAGCAAATAGCAGAATCACTTTATTTCCATAATTTATCTATTGATTTTTTCTCTGAAGATGTTATTAGACCATTGATAATATTATACTGGTGAAAAAACAAGAAAAATTTAATCTGAATGAGATACTGCTTAATTATTTTTTTTTCTCTTGTTCGGTCCTTACCGTGGGATATTAAAAATAACAGTATATGTGAGACAAATAATACACCGAAATTAAATAACATCATAAATCTGACAATCTCTGCATATACTCTATTTCTCGTTTTGCAATAATATTTATACATAGTCTGATAGCTTATAAATTTTATTCTCTGCATACTTATTCTATTATCCTTACAGCTTCCTCCACCATAGTGAATGATGGAGACATCAGCATAATAGTAAATCGTGTATCCTTTCCTTTTCGCCCTGTAGCAAAAATCAACATCGTCATAAAACATATAAAAAGATTCATCTAACAATCCAATATCTTTGAATACCTCTTTTTTTATCAACATACAGGCACCTGAAAGTAAATCTATCTCACGTGAGTTTAAATGGTTCCAATAACTTATCAAGTAACTACCGAAAAGTTTACTCTTTGGGAATTTCCTGTCCAACTTTGAGACATTAAAAAACTCTAAACACAGATTTGGAAAATTTCTCGCACAGGTAAATTGGACCGTTTCATCAGGGTTTAAGATTTTTGGTCCCAGAATATCTATATCCTTATGATTATCCATAAAGGATACCATCTTTGCTAAAGTACACGATTTGACTGTCGTATCTGGATTTAATAGTAGTATACATTTACCACTGCTTCTTTTAATAGCCTGATTGTTTGCTTTAGAGAATCCCAAATTTATTTCGTTTGCAATTACTTTAACCATCGGAAAATGTTCCTGGACCATTTCCACACTACCATCTTTTGAAGCATTATCCACAACAAAAACTTCGTATTTAAAATTTAAATCTGAGTCCAAAATTGATGATAAACAATCCTGTAATAGATTCCTTGTATTCCAATTAACTATAATTATCGAAAGTACCACTTTAATGCCTTACAAATATTTTTTTGATTAAATGAATGTCATCTGAAGATATTCCTTTTATCAAATACAGAACTAGAACATAAATCATTATTCCCATTATAATCAGGGAAAACACATTCAACCCCTTTAACAAGTATAGTATTGTTCCCATAATGATAGACGAAAAAATTGGTTTTATTAAATATGGTACAATAGATATAGGAACAATCTTCTTAATAGTTAAGTAACCTCCGGTAAAGACAATTCCCTCTGAAATACAGGTAGTAACTGCAGCACCTCTTGAACCAAAGTGAGGAATCACTAGAAAATTTAATAGAATATTTGATACTGCACCAAATATAACAAAAAACATTAATTGTCTTTGTTTATTAAATGCTATGAGCGCATTTGTAGAAACTTCACTGATGTAAATAATTACACATGCCCAAAGCAAAATTTGAAAAGGAACTACAGCATTTATGTATTCTTTCCCGAAAAACAAATTTATGATAGGAGAAGCCAGAATTGTACCTCCAATACCCAGCGGGATTGCAATAATAACTAATAACTTTAGTGACTTCTCCATCATTGATCGAGTATTTTTATTCGATTCTTTTATCTGACTCGAAAGCGTTGGTAAAAAAACACTCCCATACAATCCTCCAAAGGATATTAGTGCCATTATAATTCTATATGCCGCGTTATACGAACCTACCACTGCATCACCTTTCATAAAAGATAGCATAACTGTATCAAGATTATAATAAACTCTAATCATCAATAAAGAAAAACCTATTGGTAGTGCTCCATGAAGAAAATCTAACAAGAATCGACGATCATATTTCAATCTTAATCTGCCAAATAAACATAAGTATAACCCAATACAAAGAAGAGATGCCAAAATTATTGCTAATAATTTTAATTTTGCAACGGTGATTGCAGATGGAAATCGAAACAATAAAGCAAAAATGAGTAACGCATAAATTCCTTCTTTGAATATCAGTATCACAGCCCGAAATTCCATTCTTTCATGAGCTGAGAAAATCCATGTGAGATCGAACGCAAGAGGAAATAACGTAAGTCCGAAATAGAGAAGAATTAATCTTTTATCTACTGTAAAATCTATTAAAAATAAAAGTACCCAAAAAATTAAAAATGAAATAGAGGAAAGTAATAAGCGTAAAGCTACAATATTCCCAGCATATTGACAAGTACTTTTCTTTTCTCTGGCAACTTCTTTAATAGCATAGATTGTAAAACCGAAGTTGGAAGCGAGAAGAAAATAACTTACAAAGGCTTTGGCAAAAGATAATTGTCCAAACGCTACAGTCCCTAATTTTCTGGCTATGAGAATAACTACAAAGAAACCTATTATTTGTGCCGCTATGTGTGCAACAGAAAGGGAGAAAAGATTTTTAACAAAACGCTGTGCAGTTCTCAAAATTTTTCCACACCTAGATCTTTTCCAGTATTAACTTTTTTATACCTTTGGTAATATTTAGAATAATCAACCTTGATAGTGAACATAAGGTATAAATAAAAGTTTTGCATAGGTATTAAAACTACGAATATCTTCTTCCTAATTCAGAAAATTAGAGAATTAAATTTTACCAGAATTAACATCAAAATTGTTCACGTATTTTTTAAGGGAAGAAAATCCTATATAACCATTCCTAACAATCCTTATAATGGAATTTTTGCTATCAATTTTTATTCTATCATCTATCTTGCTCAATTTCTCGACCTTTTTATTTTTCTTCTTATTGCATCAAAATCTTCCTTTATCTCTATTCCCATTTTTCGCCATTCCTCGCCCTCTTTTTTTTCAGCTATTTTTTCAATGTATTCAAACAGAAATGAAAGTCCTATACCTACAAAGAAGCTAAAAATAAATGCAACCATTACCATCTTTCTTCTTTTCGGGAAACTTCTTTTTTCGGGGGGGGTTGCCCTGTCAAGAACCTGAACTGTCGGGGTATCCCTCACCTCCATTATCTTTGCCTGTTCGTACTGTTGGGTAATTAACTCGTAAAGAGTCTCTTGAACCAGTAAATCTCTTTTTCTCCTTGCAAGATCAAGTAAAACATCGGGAAGTTTTGCGAATGGTATGGAAAAACCAGCTCCGAACCCATCTTTGCCCTTTCCTATCGCTTCAATTTCCCTCTCTTTTCTTTTCAGTTGGGCAATTTTATTTTGTAATCGAATTATCTCTGGATTGTTTTTCAAACTATATTTATAAAGTATTCCAAGTTGAACCTCATTTGCCATAATCTGAGCCTTTATATTAGAGACTACTTCAATCGCAGCAAACATCTCGTCTGAAATTGAAACCGTCTTATGTCGTTCCTGAAAG
>JAGLYY010000500.1 GCA_023131935.1 Spirochaetales bacterium
GGATCGGGAACGCTTTGGTTGCTGAAAAATATCGTAAATCCTTTTCTTACTACAACCAACATCGGCTCATCCTGAACATGGTTTATTATGCTTCAGCCTTCGGGCTGTTTTTTGGTATTTTCCTGGTCCGTTACAGGATAGAATTGATCTTGAGCGTGCCATTCCTGGCCGGTTTTATCTCCATGTACATGCGGTTAGGCTTTCTAAAAGACAGCCCTGCACAGTATCCTGAACGTTTATATAAACAAAAGGGACTTGTTCTATACATCTCCTTCTGCCTGATTTTGATATTGCTTTTGCTTTTTATAGACATCCCCATCGTGGGTCAAATATTCCAACAGTATAACATACCTTAAAATAATATATCGGAAAGTTCGGGTCAAATGAATAGAACAAAACATAGTTTGGTTGCGATAGTTGGATTAATAATTCTTGCTGGTGTTTTATATTTACCATTTGTGTACCATAACTCCTTTGGCGACCTTGATTCATATCGAGCAGCTATCGGAATAGCAGATGCTGTTACGACTGGTAATTCATTGGAAGGGGCGGACTTATATGGGAAGGGCACTTCATTTGGCTATTACACTTTTTTATTTATGTTTAGGCCAATTTTTGAAGAAAATTTAGCACTCATCATTACGGTGATGAACTATTTAAATGCATTTAGTGCTATGCTGATAGTGGTACCGTTCTTTCTTCTTGTGAAGCGATATTGGGGCAAAACGATAGCCATTATAGCCAATATCCTACTATTTTTTCAGCCGGCTTGGTGGAATATGGCTCTGTATGGCAACCCGGTGATTCAGGCAGTGCTTTTTCTGTTTGTAGGTTTAGTGTTAATTGGTTATCGAGTAAATCTTAAAGATTCACAAGTGAACAAAAAATGGATAATTTTATTGGATATACTCATTGTAATGGCTTTTTCGCTTTCTCTATTGTTTAGGCTTGACTCTGTATTAATGTTTCCGCTTATTACAGGATGTCTGTTTTTGGAGAGATTCTCCATAAAAGCTGCTTTTATCCGCTCTGTTAACTATGCTATTTTTGCAGCGCTTCTTTTTGTTATTGTGAAAGCATTACTCTTGGGTATCAATGCAGAAGAAAGCTTTATAACTGTTATATTCAGGATGCTGCAGACATGGCATCATCCATCTCGTTTTTTTTCAATTTACGTTAAAGCAATAGCAATATTCCTCCTTTCATGTCATCCCTTATTTTTGGTTGCATTTTGTATTGCTTGTATACATTTTATGTATAAGCGTAATTATAGGGTCCTTTTCTTTATTGTTCCCACCGCGTTAATTAACATTCTGTTCTGGCTCCCAAATCCTTTGCCAAGTCGTCACTGGATATATTTGGCTCCTATATTAGCAATAGGAAGCGCTGCATTATTAATGATGATTTCAGAGCAGGAAGTATTCAAGAAATTGGGTCGATTAGGCAGCCCGCTCTCCATTACAATTATTTTTATTTTGGTAACACTCGCGAGTAGCGAATTACTATATCCAATCGTACGCTCTTATTATCCCTGGAAGTGTGGAGTGCAAAATTATTCCTATCGTACACCGATACGTTCAATTTTTGCAAATAAATACTATGCGGAACAATACTTCCATAATGCGTCAAGATTGGCTATAGATTTAGTCGAGCTGCCACCCCAAAAAAAACCGATTATTGTGATCACTGATCCCCTCCCGACTTTAATGAAGATGAAAGTTTTATCAAAGGACAATAAGGTGGCTCGGATAGATAAACTAAATCGTGCGTATGAAGTACAGAATATGAAAAATAGATTTATAATCGTCACATTTTGGGGTGATTTTGTTACTGAGTTACTAAAAAACACAGATACTTATAATGGAAGTTATCTTATCTTGGATCACTACAACCCATTAACCAAATGCTTTCAGCGTTTTCAGTCCTTAGGTAAAGATTTTGAAGTAATCCGGTCAAATTCTACTGATAAAGAAGACCGAACTATCTGATTTTTTCTGAACCACTCATTCCTCAGGCATGTAGGGCGGGCGGAATATTTGACCTACGATGGGGTTCACTCCATTGTCTGTACTTTGGAAACGGTACGATCCATTGATACCATATTTGGATTTG
>JAGLYY010000501.1 GCA_023131935.1 Spirochaetales bacterium
CAAAGCGGTGAAGGAGCGGGACAGCTTATCGGATTCGCGTCATATACTACCGAAGATACAGCCTTTCCCTATGGCGCCCATTTCTGCCAGGTAGCGGTGAATACCCGTACAGGAAAAGTGAAGGTGCAGAAATACTACGCCCTTCAGGATTGCGGGACCCCCATCAACCCGGAGCTGGCCATGGGGCAGATTTACGGAGGGTCTTTTAAGGCCATCGGGCACTCTCTCCACGAGGAGATGATCCTGGATGAGAAGGGGGTTTGTCTGAATCCGGACCTCAGGAGCTACGGGGTGCCGATGATTGGAGACCTCCCCGACGATTTTAAGGCTGAGCTGGTATTTACCGAGGACCCCTTCGGACCATACGGGGGGAAGTCGGTCTCCGAGATCAGTGTAAACGGAGCGGCCCCCGCAATAGCCGACGCTATCCATGATGCCGTCGGGGTCTGGATGCGAAGCTGGCCCTTTAAACCGGAAAAGGTCCTGAAGGCCCTTGGAAAGATTACATAATCCCAGCCACCCCATGTCAGGCGGGAGATGCGGAACAGAGAATCAGCAGAAGGAGATACAGGTGGAGAAAAACCAATTGGATAGAAGAGGATTAGAGGAAAAGATCGATCAACTAAAGGGATTGAATATCAGTGGAATGTATGGCTCTGATTTTCTTTTGACCTGGGAGAAATCGATTGATGAGCTTATCGCGACTCTGGAAATCGCGGACATTCTCCGGGGATTTCGGGAAAACAATATCTCCTCCAGGATCTACGATTCCGGTCTCGCCGTTTCTCTGTTCCGTGATAAATCAACCCGGACCCGGTTCAGTTTCGCCAGCGCTTGCAACCTTCTCGGCCTTGAAGTTCAGGACCTGGAGGAGGGGAAGTCCCAGATTGCCCATGGGGAAACAGTCCGGGAGACAGCCAATATGATCTCCTTCATGAGTGAAGTAATCGGTATCCGGGACGATATGTACATCGGGAAAGGGCACACCTATATGCGGGAAGTCGCCCAGTCTGTTCAGCAGGGGTATGAGGATGGGATCCTCGAGCAGAGGCCGACTCTTGTGAATCTCCAGTGCGACATTGATCATCCAACCCAATCGATGGCGGACCTGCTTCATCTCGTAAATTATTTCGGGGGGCTCGGGAACCTCACAGGAAAAAAGATCGCTATGAGCTGGGCTTATTCCCCTTCCTATGGAAAACCCCTCTCGGTCCCTCAGGGGATCGCCGGGCTGCTCTCCCGGTTTGGGATGGATGTGGTATTGGCCCATCCTGAAGGGTATGAGATCATGCCGGAAGTGGAAGAGCTTGCCGGGCGGCAGGCAAAGGAATCGGGAGGATCATTCCTGAAAACCAATTCCATGAAAGAGGCTTTTAAGGGAGCGGACATTGTGTATCCGAAGAGCTGGGCCCCATTTGGAGCAATGGAAAAACGTACCCAACTCTATGGGAAATGTGATTTTGAGGGTATTGATAGATTGGAGAAGGAACTCCTTGCCCAGAACGGAGAGCACAAGGATTGGGAATGCACCGAGGAACTTATGGCTTCGACAAAGGGGGGTAATGGGCTATACATGCACTGTCTTCCTGCGGACATTACCGGGGTAAGCTGCGACCGTGGAGAGGTAGAGGCATCGGTATTCGACCGTTACCGGGACCCCCTGTATATCGAAGCGAGTTTTAAACCCTACATCATCGCTTCCATGATGTTTTTGAGTAAGGTACGGGACCCCCGAGGTAAATTGGCTGAACAGCTTGCCGCCGGATCGAAGAGAATTCTCTAAGGAATACATGTAGAAGATGCGGAATGTAGGTATTTTCCGTAATTTCTCCATATTATATTAGTAATGGCGTTAGCTGAAGCTCTCGCACGAATTTATTGTCCGAATCTCAAGTTTATTACACAAACTAATAAGTCGCTTATCTTTGGTTAATAAGGCTCTTTTTTAGAATAACATCAAT
>JAGLYY010000502.1 GCA_023131935.1 Spirochaetales bacterium
TTTTTTTGCGAATTTTTGTATAAGAGCTTTTCTTCTTAATTGATTATTCGCATGCAATCCAAGACCCTCTTTTAGAAGGGTAATAGCCTGCTGAGCGATACTACGATTCTCTTTATCTGCAAGCATGGTTAAACTAATGTATATGTCTTCCGGTAAATCTCTAACTTGAAGCGTTGGCACAACAACCTCCTGCATGCAATATAACACCTTTTTGCATGCATATCGATCCGGGCATGGATTTTAGCTAACTCTATTATATACACCCCTTTTTCGTCTATACTCCCACTGAAAAGGGGATAGACAAACCAGTTTCATGTATACCAATTTAGCTGTCTTTAACATAACATGCGTCAGTCAGGCTATCAAGCGTACTTTTATTGAGCTTTTGCGTGAGACCTTCTTCTTATTCTTTCCCTAACCCCACTCCATTCTTCCTCTGTGATCTCTGTGGCAAAAATTCTTATTCGCTTAAGATAAGATAGCCACAAGCACACAGAGAAAAGTGAGGAGTTTTAAAGCTTTCCTGCTCGAATCAACTTTCCCCTTTTGGGTTGCATAGGTATTTTTCTTTGCTTCAATAAGGAATTTTGCAAGTTCTGTTTTGTTTATTTGAAACATTATATTTTCCTGTAAATCTATACTTTTCCGTCACTAACCAGGCGCGCGAAGTATTCAAATGATCTGTTGAAGGTCCTTTCCGCGTCATCAGGGAAGCAACAGGCAGGCAGTTCACGGTTTCGTAGATGGTATTTAATACAATCGCAGCAAATACCCTTGCGGGAGCAAGGTTCATACGTGCAGTTGCATCCCTTTTTAATTGTTGTTTGTTTACATTCCATTAAAACCTCCTGTAATTGCTTCTATTAATCTCCTATAAGTTTTGAGAAATAATAACAGAGTAACACTAACATAAACCTGTCAGGGATTAGAATAGATTTCTAAAGAATCTGTACTATATAAGATCGTCCCTATAGATGTCCTGGATATCGATTCAGGTCCAGGGTGATACTTTTTGGCTCCGTATTTTCCTTTCCGTTTTTTCCGGGTGTTTTCCCAGATGTTGATATTGGTGATAAGTGGAACTGGCTACCTTCCCAACGAAGTTGGGAAGATTAGAGTTCCTCCAGAGATCCATGAATGATTTGGAACCTTTTAAGCGGGGACTTAAAGTATAGTGGGTACTACTCCCGTGGGAGAAAAGGATATCTTCATCCCCCACCAGAATTTCATCAGACATGGCTTCATTCAGAAATGAGGCCATGCTGTGGGAGAAACAGTTTTCCAGGTCGATCCTGTCTTCAGCACTGTGTATCTTGTTTCGAATTCCGCTTAAAAACTGCCGCTCGAGATTTTCCAGGTTCCGAAAGGCTTGTCTTGGCATTCTTTGCCTCCCAGTATTTTATGTTCCCATGCATTAATAGTACTAATAAATGGGCAGGAAGGTTACAAAATTCCATCATTTTGAATCCATCCTGATCGTCATACATACGGATGCTCCGGGTCGGAAGCCATCCGTTTACCGCTTTCCTGCCTAAGCCCGCCAATCCGTGGGTTTCTGTGGTAATATGTAGTTGTGACCTTGTATTTGACTAGTGGTTCAATGGTGTGTATAATACACACATGAGAAGCTCGGAAGTTATGAAGATGTTGAAGCAGGATGGCTGGTATCTTCACAACGTCAGAGGCAGCCACCATCAGTTTAAACATCCAACAAAGCCGGGCAAGGTTACTGTTCCGCATCCAAAAAGCGATTTACCGGTTGGAACAGTTCGCAACATCTTCAAACAGGCTCAGATAGAATGGAGATAAGGAAATGAAATATCCGCTTATTATTCATAAGGATCCGGAAAGTGATTATGGTGTGACTATTCCGGATCTCCCCGGATGCTTTTCAGCTGGGGGGACATTTGAAGAAGCCATTATCAATTCCCAGGAGGCAATTCTTACGCATATTGAAGGTCTTCTGCTCGATGATGAACCTATCCCTTCTCCAACTCCTATTGAAGAGTTACGTAAGGTAATCAAGGACGAAAGCGTTGTATGGGCAATAGCGTCAGTTGATTTGAGTGAACTGTCTGAAAGAGTAAAAAGAATAAACATCACCGTTCCGGAAAAAATACTCTCAAAAATTGATTCCTTTGCGTCAAAAGAGGGGGAAAGCAGATCAGGTTTATTAGTTCATGCTGCTTTGGAGTATATTTCTCATCATAGTTACAAATAACTTCCGGCAAGAACCTCGCTTGATCCCGAAACTTGTACACCTATCCGCGTTTGGGTTTTCATAGGTGGGTTATAATTCGTTCAGGTACATAATCTTCAAAGAGGAATGTCCATAAGGACATAGTCTTTTTTTCTTACAAATTGTCAATACAATTCGCAAATTGTAAGAATAATAAAATGAAGGTATTACAGGTACTTCTTCCGTATCATATAGAAAGTCAGCGGGACTAATAGAAGCAACGCGATGACTCCTGTCACAGACAGAGCGGCGGGTATTGTTCGGGTATCGGCAATCCACCCGATACCGGGGATGATTGCCGCGTAAAGGAGTCTTGAAAAGAGACTCTGGAACGAGAGTACCGTAGCCCTGATATCGGAACCCGTCATCCTGTTAATCCTGTGGGAAATAAGGATGCCCTGAATCCCCCGGACCACCTGCTGCATGTAGCAGAAGAGGAAGCTTAAGGGCAGGATGATATGAGCCATCAG
>JAGLYY010000503.1 GCA_023131935.1 Spirochaetales bacterium
GGGAAGGCTGTAGGTAGATAGACTGTAGGCTATTAGGTAGGGGAAGAGGAAGGCTGTAGGTGGATAGACTGTAGGCTATTAGGTAGGATAGACTTTCCAAAGCCTACAGTCTAATAGCCTACAGTCTAATAGCCTACAGTCTAATAGCCTGAACAGTTATAAAAAAAGCTATAAAACCAAATAATATTGATAGATCCGAAATATCTCATTACAATGATGTGCCCCGGAATAACAGCAGAAAAGGACAATAATGAAATGAAAACCGATATAACCATGATAGGCCATATTTCCAGGGATATTATGATCTATCTGGATGAAGAGATAAGGATTACCGGAGGTCCGGTCATCTATTCTTCCGCCGCGGCTGCCCGATCGGGAAGGAGTGTTCAGGTAATAACCTGTGCCGCAAGGGAAGACGATGGGGCGCTCGGGGGTATGAGGGAAAACGGTGTCCAGGTAATCAGACTGGACTCTCCTGAAACGACCAGCATCGAAAATATCTATTTTTCTGCCGACAAGGAGAAACGAAAGGTAACCCTTCTGTCTCAGGCTGCCCCCTTCACTGTTGAAAGTCTGCCGGATACGGATAGCCGGATTTATCATCTCGCGGGACTGTTCCGTGGGGAAATCCCGGATGAATTTATCCCTCTGCTGGCTGAAAGGGGAAAGGTTGGTGTTGATGCCCAGGGCTTGCTTCGCTGCAGTGAAGAGGGCAGGCTGCTTTTTCGGGATTGGGTCCCAAAAAAGGAGTTGCTTCCCCTTGTACATTATCTGAAGACCGATGCCGCTGAAGCGGAAATCCTTACAGGAGAGACGGACAGGGAAAAAGGTGCTGCCATTCTCGCGTCCTGGGGGGCCGGAGAAGTTATGGTTACCCATAATACTGAAGTGATAGTCTTTGCTGAAGGCAAGATAGAAAGAGCGCCCTTTACTCCATCCAACCTCTCAGGGAGGACAGGGCGGGGAGACACTACATTTGCTGCCTATCTTGCCTGGCGGTTGGACCATCCTCCTGCCGAAGCTCTCCGCTATGCGGCAGCTCTCTGTTCCATAAAGATGGAAACTCCCGGACCATTTACCGGTACGGTTGAAGATGTGTTAGCCCGGATGGAGAAGGACAACTCATAGTCACGGTTTTCGCTTAATCTATTGCCCCGGTAAGACTCTCGAGATAGCTGATCTTCTTGTCGCAAATCTCCAGAAGACTCCCCGGTTTTCTTGAATCAGCCATCCGTTGGCTGCTCCATAGCCATTTGAAGCGATTAAACAGACGGGAGTATTCCCTGTCTGTAACCCCCTGCCAGTAGGCTGACTTTCGTTCTTTCAGTAATTCAGGAGTTCCCGGTTCAAGGGAACCAGGGGCTGAAAGATACATATCCAGGGGGAACCGGGCATTATATTCATCCCAGAGGGGAAGACCTTTCCTTTCAGCCATAGCTTTCTGTTTTTCCCAGAATTCAAGGAGATCCATGATATGCTGTATTGGCTCAAAGGCTTTCTTCCCTCCATCGTAGATAGCGCACCCCTCAAGGCCGGTAACCATCTTCTCAAACTGGGAATGTTCAAATTCGGGGCTTAGAAGGGCACCCAGCTTGTAGTTTTTTAAGAGATCGGTGTCGAAGAGGACATTTTCAAGGGGAGTATCCTCCTGACCAAGGGCAAAACGGCCTTCTAAATAAACAAGAATGGTTTTTTCGTAATCAGGGTGTACTTCCCGGAATTTACGGTCCCATTTTATCAGTACCTCTTCCGCTTTCACGCAGCCAATAGTAATGAATACGAAATTTCTTATCTCGAGGTTTTGAGCTTCCAGATATTTTTCAAGGTACAACAGACTGTTGTCCAGGGAAGCCCCGGAGGCTACAATATCGGCACTGTAGATAGTCGCCCTGTCGGGGATCTGGAATTTACGGTAGGTGTCTTCCGATATGGTAAACTGTTTTCCCTCTTTTACCCGTTGGCTCGAGATGTAGGAACTGGAATGCCACTTATATCCGAAGGCTTTTCGCAGTGTATCCCTCATCTGAAAATTGAGTCCTCCCCGGAGAATATGATACACATTAACCGATTTTGAGCTGATACTGCTTAAGTTTTCGAGATGATTAAGCCCTTTCAGGGCGTTTATGATCCCGTTCCTCATCAGTCCGGTGAAATCACAGTTGATGATCTCCGGGAAGTTCATCATGTTGCGGGTATCACTCGTTGAAATGACATATCGTTTGATGGAGGATTCTTCCGTTACCCCCTCAATGGAATATATCGCGACAGCTTCATCTTTAAACCGCCGCTTAAGATAATCCTTCTCCATATAT
>JAGLYY010000504.1 GCA_023131935.1 Spirochaetales bacterium
AATACCTGGTATCTTAGAAAAGTGCAATATCTGATAAAAGTTCAATTGACAAATCTGAATTTATAGGGTATATTTATATTAGGAACAGCAGGTAGGCCCGTAGGATGGTGATTCCCGGTTTGGCAAAAGTGATTTTCTTTGGGAATCGACACGGAACGGGTTGAGAATGCGCGTGCTGCGTGGACGGGCGGGCACAATGCGCTCTGCTGTAAGCTGAAAGGAGGCTTACAGTGGGTGCTTGTCCTGAATTAGTAGCTAGGTCAAATAAGGTATACCAGCCCAGAAATCCCCGGGCCACCAAACTTTATCAGCTGGTCAATAATAATTGCGATACTTTTCTGCGAGTATATCCGGAACAATTTGAAAATAAATATGGCTATTTGCGCCCTGAAATCGGGCATGCATTAGAAAATTATCTAACCTGCGGCATCCTCTCTCATGGGTTCGCCAGGGTTAAATGCCAAAACTGTAATCATGAATTTCTTCTTGCATTTTCATGCAAAGGAAGATATTTTTGCCCCAGCTGTCATCAGCGCAGGGTTCAGGAATTCGGCCTTTTTCTTACTGAGCAGATTTTAGAAAAGGTTCCCCACCGCCAAATTGTCTTTAGCCTGCCCAAAATCACCAGAAAAGCGTTCCTTTACAACCGTGAGCTTTTACCCAAACTCGCTCACTGCGGCTGGGAAACAATATTAGAAGTTTTTCAGGCTGCTTTGGATAGTGAAGACCTTACACCTGGTATGGTAGTAGATATTCAGACCTATGGCGGACTTCTTAACTGGCATCCGCACCTGCATTGTTTGTGCACAGATGGCTGTTTTGACGCAGCCGGCCAATTCCATGCCCTGCCCGCTATTTCTGCAGAGACTATGAACAAGATATTCGCCGCCAAAGTCCTGAAAATGCTTATTCAGGAAGATGCTCTAAGCGAAGAGATGGCTAAGAAGATCCTTTCCTGGAAACACTCTGGGTTTAATACTCATGCAAATAGAAGAATTGAAGCTGACGATACTGATGCTATAAAAGCCCTGGCAGAATATATTGTCCGTTCGCCCTTTAACCAAAGCAAGATAACTATCTCTGATGACGGCAGTAAAACTATCTATCACGGTAAAATAAATCCGTCTTTGGGTAAGAATTTTCAAGTCTTTGACTCTTTAGAATTTCTGGCAGCTTTGACATCGCATATACCACTTAGAAACAAAAAGATGGTGGTTTATTACGGGTGGTATTCGCAGGCAGCAAGAGGTAAAAGGCGCAGAGACGGAAAACTTACCTCCCCCTTCCCCCTCTGCCATCAAGGAGAAAATGATAACCGCACCATACATTACCGTTGGAGCCAGCTAATCAAAAACGTCTATGCTGATCCGCTTATTTGCCCGGCTTGCGGTGGCAAGATGAAGATAATTGCATTTATAAAAGATCATGGTATTATAAATAAAATCCTCGACCACCTGGGAATCCAAGACAAGCTCCCTCAACATGCCCACGCCCCACCTACGAAAATCCACATAAAAGATATTTCTTACGAGCCTTTCTTTGATGACCTTCCAATTACTGAACAAATAGAGCTCTTTAAAAGCATGAATCAATAAATGGTAATTGGGCTAAAGGCCTGGGGGTGAGGTTTTGCCAAAATCAGGTGAAATTTCATGTTCCTTCTTAAACCAGCAAAAATTCCTTAAAAAATAAGTGTCAAAACTAGTTTCTTATGGTAGAAGATACTTCTGTATAAGAACCTAACCCTTAAAAGGGGTTTTCCAGACTAACTAAAAAATCGAAGTTCTTATCATTTCATTTTGCTTGACAAGACAGTTTACAGGTGGTAAAATTTAAAATGTAAGATGTGATATCAATAGTCGTATTTCGATAAATTTGTTATAACAAAAAAAATTGAAAAGAAAGGAGCTAACAACATGCCAAGTGTAGAATATAAAGCGAAGGTATTACCAGATGGCCATTTGTCCTGTCCTGAGAGTGTTAAAAAAAAGCTCCATCTAAAAGAGGGGTTTGAAGTGAAGATAGTTATGAAAATAGAACGGATGAAAGAACCTCTCGAAGCAGGGGCAGCATCAATATCTAAAAAGAGCACAGGTCTCTGTGGAATATGGCAAGATAGCCGAAATGCCGAAGAGATCATAAGAGATATTTATTCAAACAGGACGGGGTTCAAAGAGGTGAAGATTTGAACTTTATCTTGGATACAGATACCACTGTTTACTGGCTGAAAGGAGACAAAGATATTGAGGCTAAAATTATTGCTGTTGGCCTGGTAAATGTAAGGACAACAATTCTTAGCTGTTGCGAACTTTATTATGGGGCTTATAAATCTCGCAGAATTGAGCAAAATATTAAGGCCATAGAGGAGCTAAAGGCAAAAATTACCGTTGTTCACACCTCTGAAAAGGTAGATAAGATTTTTGGAAAGATAAAGGCTGACTTGGAAAAGCAAGGAACACGTCTCGACGATTCGGATATATTCATTGCCAGCATTGTTATCGCTGAACAGGGCACTCTGGTATCAAATAATGTTGGTCACTTCCAGAGAATTCAGGATCTGCATGTTGAAAACTGGAGGAGAGACAAGGCTTAACAAATTGTTTCGAAAAAAAACCTCATTTTTTCAAATTAAGGGTAAAAACCTTAATGTTTTGTCTCACAACAGGTTAGGATAAAATAACCCTTCCAAATTTTTCAAAATCCTCAAAAAAACTTTCAAAAAGCTTGACAGCCGGTTAAAAATATGGTATAC
>JAGLYY010000505.1 GCA_023131935.1 Spirochaetales bacterium
AAAGCATCACCTTGGGATCCATAGCCAGGGAGCGGGCGATTCCAACCCGTTGCTGCTGCCCCCCGGAAAGCTCCGCCGGATACTTATGCATATGGTCTAAAAGTCCGACGCGTCTGAGTTCTTCCTCAGCCTTTTTTTGGGCATCCTGTTTCGACATTTTTTTCACATGAAGAAGCCCAACCATCACATTCTGAAAAGCGGTAAGGTGCTTAAAAAGAGCAAAATGCTGAAACACAAAACCAATATCCTGCCGCAGGATATTCACATTGTTGTGTGGATCTGTTACTTCGATTCCATCCAGCCAGACCTGACCGCTATCCGGGGGGGTAAGGCAGTTAATACACCGGAGCAGGGTGCTTTTTCCCGTCCCGCTGGGGCCTATAATCACCACTACCTCTCCTTGCTCAACTGAAAAAGAAATCCCATTCAATACGGTATTATCACCGAAGCTTTTCACAAGATCTTTTACTTCAAGAATATAACTCATGGCAATTACCTTCTCTCCAACTCATAACCCGGAATCTTCAGGTTATCTTCAATAAGCCCGAATAGCCTTTTCGATACCACAAAGAAAAGAAAATACAGGGCTGATATAGGGATTAATACTTCAAAAAACACCTTTCCCATAGCGGAATCAATTATTCCCCGGGCTTGTGTCAGCATTTCAGGAATTGCTACCACATAGGTTATAGGCGAATCCTTAAGAACAATGGTGAATTCGTTGGTGAAACCCGGGATTGATAAGCGAAAAGCCTGAACCAGAATAATCCGGAAAATTGCTTCCCATTTACCCATCCCGAGAGACCGGGCGGCATCATACTGATCTTTACTGATAGATTGAATTGCGCTGCGGAAAATCAATGAAAGATAGGCGCTGCTTGTCATCCCCAAAGCAAGTACGGCAGCAAGAAAGGGTGGAAGGGCTATCTGAAACTCCGGATTTCCGAAGATCTCCCCGGTATGACGAAGCCCGAAATAGAAAATAAACAGGGTCACGATGTGAGGTGTACCCCGGAAAAACCCTTCATACAGCTGTATCATCCATTTCACAAACTTATTGCCATAAGTCCTGAGGACTGCCAGAGGAACTCCCAGGACGAATCCGACAAGGATGCTGCATACGGTAACAAGAAGGGTAACCCCCGCACCCTTTAAAACCGCGAGTACTGAATAGAATAGAAACTCCACACCTTTCTCCAGGAATCCCGGGCTCGCGCCCGGGATAATTGATTCAAGGAACTATTTTCTTATTATTCCCCGAAATATTTACTCAGAAGCTCATCCCATGTCGGAGATTTCATGAGATCGATAAGGGCACTATTCAGCGAATCAAATAAACCTGATCCTTTTTTAACCGCAAGCCCATATTGTTCATCGGTTTTGATGACGTAAGCAACTTTTACCGCCCTGTTTGCTTCATAAGCAGCTGCGACAGGTTTGTCTACGACTATCAGGTCGATGTTTTGGTTTTCAAGGTCCTGAATACATTCGATGTACTTTCCATATTGCTGGAGAGTCGCGTCGGGGGCAAAGTCCTGGACCCAGAAAGAACCGGTTGTATCAGTCTGAACACCGATTTTGTAAGAAGAATTGTTGATCGCAGCAGTTGAATTGATCTTAATATTTGAATTTTCACGAATTAAGACAGCTTGATCCGCGGTGAAATAGGGAACGGTGAAATCAACACGCTCAGATCGTTCATCGGTGATGGTCATTGCCGCGGCAATCACATCAATGGTCCCGGTGCTAACCGCCTCAATAAGGGCATCAAAATCCATATCCTGGATAACCACCTCTTTTCCCAGGATCTTCCCGATCTCCATCATCATATCGATATCGAAACCGGTGACCTTACCCATCTCCCGGTATTCAAAAGGACGAAAACCGGCTGAAGTACCTACAATGATTTTTTCACCCTCCTTTGCGCCACCGGCAAAAAGTCCTCCCACAAGAAAGATCGACAGAATGATTAGAATCAAAGCCTTTTTCATTTTTTCCCTCCTATCCTGCTGTTATTGACAATTAGAAAGCAACTCGTCCCAGCAGGATCAGCTCATCATAATGGATAACCATTCACTCCTACAAGTAGAAACGGAAAAAACACCAATTTCAGTGGTAACAAACAAATAATCAGTTCAATTCCTTGACTTACGATTCTTGCAAGCCAAAATTTTCTCGATATTGATCCTGAGGAATATCAACTCATAGAGGTACATGACGGAGTGCAAGCATTGAAAATGCTTCAAGCCGGCAGACTGGATTTCTACATAGATGTTGAAGACGAGTTATTGGTTGCAATCGTGGGGTCAGGGATTGTTACTTTAAATCTTTATCTTGGCTTTGCAAATAATGACCGCGGACAAAAAAAAGTCTGGCAACGACCTAC
>JAGLYY010000506.1 GCA_023131935.1 Spirochaetales bacterium
GAGGGTAATTATTATGCACATCAGCCTGAGCAAATTCTTGCAGTTAAGACTTAATATTTTTCTTTATAAAAGATTGAGTTGGGAGGTTATTTGCCTTTATATAATCATTCTTGGAAAATTATACTTCTTCTTCAATAGAAAAGAGAAACGTAAAATCGAAGAAGCTATTGAAACCGTATTTAAAGGCTGTAGAAACAAATTCGAAATGAAAACTATCAAAAGGAATGTCTTTCAGGGGATAATATCTCATTATTATGAAAAACTATTTAATGCCTATGAGAGGATTGAGGGGTTAAGAATTTTTTTTGAAGAAAGTATAAAAATACATTGTTTGAACAAATTGGACAATGCATTGAAGAGTGGTAAAGGTGTACTGTTTGTTACCGGACACTATGGTGGCATAGAATATATCCCAATATTCTTAGCTTTGAAAAAATACCCTATATCAGTAATTGTCAAGTTTGCAACCAATGATTTGAAAAATAAATTATATTCGAAAACGAATAATTTGGGGTTGAAGATTATTGACGCCAATCAAAGAAACGGAGTTCTAACCTCAATAATCCAGGAGTTAAAAGAAAACCGAATAGTTTTTATTGAATGTGATGAAATTGAAGAATGGAAGCCTTCTAAAAAAGAGAAAATATACTTTCTAGGGAAAATGATAGGAGTAGATAAAACTATCAACCTTATACAAAGAAGAGCAGAGTCTGAGGTGATTTTCGGAATTTTACACAGATTCAACTTGCGGCAATACAGCTTAATTATAGAGAGCTATCAGGATATTTTATTGCAAATTGGTAGAAATCCTTCTTCAGTTGGAGAAGCTGTTTTAAAATCTTTTGAACAATATATTTACTCCTATCCTGAAGAATGGTATCAATGGAAAAATTATATAGAAATAAAAACAGTTCCATCCCCCAGCATGCAGACTAAAGAAGCAGAACTCCCCTCTCTGTTGCAACCATTTTTCGCAAGAGTTTCATGAAACTATAGGAGTCTGTAGGATATCTAAAGGTACATTGATTTTGTTAATATTTTTAGAATAGGGAGTCCTTAGGAGAATGGAAAAAGAGACAAGTTGTATCAACGCTAAGGCTATCTTTGAATATGTAAAGGCACATAATAATGGTGATTGTTCGGCTTTAATTGGGAGTCTTGACCCCGAGATTGATTCCCTCGATGATCCAATAGCTTTCTTAACTGATCCAAACAACTGGATTTCCACCGCTGTGATTGTAAAACTGTACAAAAGGGCTAAGACCATTTTTAATGATGATATGGCACCTTATAAAATAGCTAAATTTGCAGTGGAAAAGACCTCACTCGGATATATTCAAAAAATATTGGTTAAAGCACTCTGGTCCTATAAAAAAGCACTAAAACAAGTCCAAAAAATCAATGACAAATTTAACAGGAGTAAAAAGGTAGAATTGGTGGAGACAAAGAAAAATATGGCCATAATACGTCTTCATTGGGACTCAAAAATGAAATTGTCAAAAGATCTATGCATTTATAACAAAGCCATGTATACATACCTACATACCATCTGGGGTGGTGAACCACTGAAACTTGAAGAAAAATGTTGTTACTTTAATGGTGCACCTTATTGTGAGTACCATCTAAAATGGCCTCTAAGAAGCAAGATTCAGGCATACTTTTCTAGGTTCTTCACCTCCAAGGCCATGCTCAAAGATATGCTCGCCGAACAGGAGAAAGATAAGGAAATTATTGAAAAAAAATATGATGAAGTTAACCGGCTTAACGTAGAGCTGAACTATAAAATTAAGCAACTCCTGGCTATACAGGAAACTGGAAAGGCCATCCTCTCCGTGCTGGATTTAAATCAACTCTTAAGTGTCATTATGAACATTCTCTCCAATGTATGCCGGATAAATCGTGCCATAATTATGCTTGTGAATGAAGGGGAAGAGTGTCTTGAGTATATATACGGTGTTGGCTTTGATGGTGAAGTCCCGGAAGAGATTAAAAATTACAGGGTTCCTCTCCGTCGGGTAAGCAATATCCTGGCAAGGGTCACCAGTACAGGACAGCCAGAGTATGTTCCTGAGGTTAAAAGTTCGAGCCTGAGAAAGGAAAACATTATCTTGACTTATGGAAATCCCATATCGGTGTATGTAGTTCCATTAATAACCAGATCTAAGGCTATCGGGATCATTGCGACGGATGCTGTTGCTGA
>JAGLYY010000507.1 GCA_023131935.1 Spirochaetales bacterium
ACATCATGGGCCGGGATTTTCAATTCGAAAAACCGCCGGTCTCCGAGGATAAAGACAAAAAACAGTAAACAGGGAGGCAAAAAGGAAAACTCCTTTATTATCGGTAGATAGGACTTAAACAGAACGTCGCGAAATAATTAATTTAACGCAGTTTTCTTCGAAGAGAGAGGGAGGTTAGGGGCGGCGTCACGATCTCGACTGAACCTTCAGTTTTGATCAGCCATGGCTGTTATTCGGCTTCCAAGATTTCGAAAAGAATCCCAAAGGTTTTATCTGGATTTAATGTAATGGAATGCTTTTTATCCTGGCCCAGAAGTCCTCGGGATGAGAGGAATTCTCTTGCGTTGTCCAGGGATTTCACCTTGATTTTAATGGAATGGATATAATCTTTGTCTGATTCCACTATGCACAGCCTTGGGCCATCGCCGACGGCAAAACAGCCGTCCGAAGAGAATAAATGGGGGCTGAGAAGATTCTGCCATTTTTGAAGCGCTTTCTCTTTGTCTTTAACCCGCAGCTCAAGCTCTTTGACATATTCGATTCCAAGAGGTCCGCCTTTGATTTCTTTGAGCTTTTTCTGCAGTGTGTTCCTCCAGGCCGGAGGATTGAAAAGTCCCGGATGGTATTCGCAGATGAAAACCACGGACCCGGGAAGGAAGTCTTTTAGAATCGTGGTGGTCCACATCTTTATCTTAGACTGCTCTGGTCCAAACTCATAGGTCCGAGGCTCATCATGGGCAATTTGCCTTCGCTTGAGTTCTTCCACGACTTCTCCTGTCGGTTCCGCGGGCTCGAAAGCCATGCCCGCAATCTTAGACGGCGAAGAGAGATTGTCCTGATTCATGACCAGGGCTTCGAGATTCACGTTACCGAAAAAAATTCCCCCGCTGGCAAAACCTTCATATTCTCTAAAGGCCCAGGCAGTGGGCAGTTTCAGCTCTTCTGTCAGAAAATCGTACAGCCCGCGTGGGTCTTCAGGAGTAAGAAGGATATGATCGATGCGTTTGACAGCAGAACCGCTTTCCGTCAGGTTGCTTGCTCCCACGGTAAGCACGCCCGATATAAAGAAAATAGAAAAGACTGCAGCTAAGCACCTATTGCTCATGGGAACCTCCTCTTATTCTCTATTCATTATAATGAAATGAACAGATTTTTTCATTAGAAAAAAGTCATATTTCTAATAATAGGATATTTATTCTGGGGGGATGAGATGGATAGTCCCGAATGAATTATGTCGTGAAATGTATATATTATGCGACATTCTTAGAAACTAGGGACCAAGGTTTCCATCACGTCTTTCATATGATCCAGTATCCAAAGATGTCCAGTGTTGGATATGACTTTTAATTCAGAGTTAGGTAATTTTTCCGCTATATATTTCGGCATATTTCCGACAAGCACATCTGGTCCAGTATGCCAAACGTGTACTTTTATCTTTATTTGTTCTAAGGGAATCGACCATCTATTTTCCTCTCATCATTATATTCCATATCCAGAAGAAAAAAGCATCTCGTTTCCTCATATTTTTCTCCCCATATTCCCAAACTGTTACATTTATTTCAAGGCGGTTGCCCTTCCAATGCCTGAATTCGTTAAAAGACCTGCAAGTATTTGAAAAAATAATTCTCACATTTTTCTACAATTTCCGAGTGCTGGCATTATCTAATAAACCTACCACACTCGAAAAGACGTTGCAGAAGCAAGAGCTCCCGATGGACAACTCGGGATGAAGAGGAACGTTCAGCTACAAACGTGAGTTTGAAGGATTGACCCACCTGGTTTCTCCTCATCGGCCGGTGGGGCTTCCTCATCAGTTGGGGGTTCGCTCACGATATCGAAAACGAGTTGATATATAGTGGAACCATGCGTGTTATGTCCGCCCCCACCAGTGTTATCCATGGTGGCGATTCCGAAAGCGTATGTCTTGGACAGGTCATCGAACTGTATATCACCATCATGCCCCGTGACAAGTTTTCTTGTTATTTCTGTATACCAAGTTCCATCTTCCCAGATTGCCGCCTGTTCGATGTCACCCCTGCTTCCAGTGGCAGGTTTAAGGATACGCTCGGGGACTATCGCGTTGAGAGCAGAGTACTTAGCCC
>JAGLYY010000508.1 GCA_023131935.1 Spirochaetales bacterium
TAATACACCGGTTCCACAACCCACATCAAGTACATAATCACTATCAGATAGATTTGAATAATCAAGCACATAGTCAATAGTTTTTTTCTGCTCGTGATTTAAAACAGCCATCTCATCCCATTTTTCAGCAAGATTATTAAAAATTTCTTTTCGAGGATTTGCCATAAATACCTTTTGCTCTATATTAGCATATCTCATTACCCGGGGGGTAAAACCCCCGGCAGTTTCAGGAAAATCATCAGGTAAACTGGAAACAACAACAGGTAGAGTCCATAGGAAACCATGAGGGTTGCAGCAGCGTAATCCTCATGAATCCCCTCATGCCGGGCCATTACGGAGAGGTTTGTAGCGGGAGGGATGTGGGTCTCAAGGAAGAGCACCCAGATTTGCCCGGGGGTGAGGTTCATGTGCCGGAGAAACAGGAAGTAACTCGCGTAGAATAAACCGGGCAGAAGCAGAAACCGGACTACTGAGGAGGCGGCAGCCATGAGAAACAGCTTGGAACGATGATATTTTGAGGTATGCAGGTCTCCGATCATCGCTCCGAGGCTTATGAGAACCATGGGCAGGGTCATATCCCCAATTCTGTCGAGTGCCTTCATGATATGAAAAAAGGGCAGCCCTTCGTTGTCGAGGATCCCCTGCAGCCCTGTGGTGAGCATCAGGAAACCCGCAACTACGGAGATAAATGGGGGGGTAAAGATTTCTTTTATTCCGGGACGTTTTCCCCGGCCCGTCATGAGATAATTACCCAGGCTCCAGAGGGCAGGTGAAAAGATCAGGAGATAAGTTCCCACGTAGAGTGATGGTGTTGCTATCCCGAAGACCTCAGAAATCATGGGCAGGGTGATGGGAAAAATTTCGATGATGCTTAAGGGGATATATCCCGAGTTCCCAAACGCTCCGAGTGCGATTCCCGCTCTCTTTTCATCCCCTTTAAAGGGAAGGAATGAGAAAATTAACCATGAAAAGAGAAAACCTGCCCCGATTAGCAGAACAGCCGCTATGAGGAAAAGGGGACTTCGAAGGATCGCGTCGGGACCGGAGCGGGAAATCCGGATGAAGAGATAGAGGGGTAAGGCAATCCGGACAACAAACCTGCTAAGGGAGGAAAAAAAAGTATCACCCCATCTTCCAAGCCGTCTGAGGAGGAAACCAACCCCAAGCAGAGCGACTAACTGCAGAACTGTGTAAAAAACCGGAAAAAAGTACAATGGCCTTCCCCTTCATCATATTGATAAATCAGTTTGAGAATCTTCATCTTTCCTGGAAGAATTTCTGCCATTTCTGGTTTTTTTCAAAAGACTTGCCCGAATTACCGCCGGCCATTTCTTTTTCTTCATTTCAAAAACCGCCTGTTCCACCTGCTTTTTTCGGTCATATTCATCAGAAAAGAGGTCCCTCTGCCGGGGGATAGAGCCTTTTTCAAGGGAGGATAACCCAAGGCCTATAAGCCGTACTTCCCGGGAACCGTCCCACCGTTTTCTGAGCAGCTTCCGGGCAAGATCGTATAGCTCCTCGGCACTCGTAAGGTAGTGTTGGCAGGTTTGTTGTACCGTTGTAGTTGAGAAATCCGCGAAACGAATTTTACATACCAGGGTTTTTGACATCATATTTTCATTACTTGATCTGTACATAACCTGGTGGGCAATATCTAACAGAGCCCGGTTAATGACCTCTTTGTCCCGTGTATCGGCCGGAAAAGTGGTCTCGGAACTTATGGAATGGCTCTTTGGATCTGAACGGTAGATTCCCGGGTCGATACCCCGAACTGCCCGATACAGATAGGAGGCCCCCGCTTTACCAAGGAACCGGACCAGCGTTCCCTCCGGCAGGGCCCTCAATTTCGGGATGGTAGAGATGTTCAACTCCTCGAGGCGTGTAAGAGTTTTTTCCCCCAACCCCCACAGGTCCTTAAGTTTTATCCGGTCGAGGAACTCCTCCTCCTTACCGGGAAAAACCCGGTAAAGGCCATCGGGTTTATCAAAATCTGAGGCAATTTTAGCGAGATACTTATTCGGGGCGATCCCAACGGAGATGATTTGGCCGGTAATATCTTTTACCTGCTTCTTTAAAGAAGCAGCCGACTTTTCCGGAGGGCCGAAAAGCCGTTCGGTACCGGTCATGTTAATAAAGGCTTCATCGATAGATATCTGTTGTACCTCCGGGGAATAATCATTGAAGATATCCATGATCTGTTTAGAAACCTCTTGATACCGTTCCATCCGGGGAGGAAGGTAAATCCCGTTTTTACATAGCCTGTAGGCATGGGAGACAGGCATGGCTGAATGGACCCCATATTCACGGGCTTCATAACTGCACGCGGCCACCACCCCCCGGTGCCCGGGAAGGGCACCGATGATGACCGGCTTGCCACGATATTCCGCATTATCCGCCTGCTCAACCGAGGAATAGAAAGCATCCATATCTACATGGAAATACAAAGGCCCCTTAAAATTCCTGTTCAAGATTGGCCTTCAGATCTTCCAGTATGGAAACGACATCTATAATAAAAGGTAGTATACGTTTCATTGATGTAATCCTAATGAATGAATGTTCAGGTGTCAAATATCGGCAAAAGGGGGACCCGATGGGTTAGAATCCGCTGCTTTTTTACCGAAAGGTGTTTTCCCTTAATGGTAAGTGCGTCATCAATCGAATCGAAGGTAATTCCAAGGTAAAGGAAAGCGCGAACACCCTCAGGGATTGTCAGTTCCAGAACAAGAGGTACCGGCGGGTTCATCCCAATATGGATTTCAATCCGCTTTCCCCCGGGATCGGGGGTGTAGGGGAAGTTCGCGTCGTAAAGGATGAGATCTTCATGGGAGATCAGATCTGCCTGGACTGAGAGAGGGGTATTTTCAGTATTGATGGTAATGGTAATGGCTCTCCTGTCCAGGAAGGAGATGCCCTCCGAGGTTAGCTTGAGAAGGTCCGGGGCAGGCCCCCCGGGAATTTCATACACGGGAGCAGAATTTTCAGGTATAAAATGGTAGTTTTCCCCAATTATCTCTATTCCCTCAAGGGGCGCTTCACTTTCAACGTGAAGTTTCCGGCTGTCCTTGTCCAGATCGATTATTTCGGTAACCAGGACCTCCTGGGGGTTTTGGAGAGAGAAAATGGGATACAGGTTAAGGTAGAGGAAAAGCCCAACGGTTACAGCGCCTAAAAGAACGTAGGAGGAGCGGAACAGGACTCTTCGCGGTTGTTTCCTCGTGGCGAGAAACATGAAATCCAACCGGATTAACATGAACAGGAAGGGCATCAGGTTCATTGCCAAAAGAAAATTCCCCTTAAAGGAGGAGATCAGGAGGACACGAATAACATCTAAAGCAGGCAGGGTAAAAACATCTATCGCCGCCTTCATGAATAAAAGGGTAGACCCGAAAAACAAGAGCGTTTTTACCCATCTGTTACGGGCGAGGGAAAACAGGAAGGTAAACAGAAAGGCCCAGATGAGGTAATAGGTCAGGGAAATATCGAGAAAAGCGATGATTAGAATATTCAGGAGAAGAAAGAGAATAGCTGACGCGGTGTAGAAACTTCCGTTCCGGCTTAAAGGAAGCCGTTTAATAAATCGAAACAGGAGGGCAGAGAGACCTACCGTTGCTGACATCTTTAAAATAAAAAAGAGAAGTGGTGCCTCGCTCCAGAGGTTTGGATAGTCGCGGATAACCATAACGAGCTGGATGAGCAGGGTCCCCAAAAGGTGAAACAGAAAAGTGAGCAGCACCAGTACAGGAAGGGTCCAGAAATCAGAAGCTATTATCTTTAGATACCTTTTAAACCGTTTCCTGGCGATGAGCGGGTAGAGCAAGGTCCCTGAAATCACCATAAGAAAGAGCATGATATACAGACCTTCACTGATGATGAAAGAAAATGAACGGATCTGGAAAAAGAGATAATGCCGGTCCCAGGTGTCCGGAGTTCCCTTTTCCAGTGAAAAAAATAAATGGCGCATAGACTGGATGAATTCCCAGATCCACTCACGGTGCTCCAACTCATCGGTTGGAGCATCTCCTGTTCCTTCGAGGAGGATCGAGGGAAAATCCATTTCCAGAAACGGGCCTATGGCCCCCGGGGTCCCTCCCAATCCGAGCCTGAATATCTGGTTCTCATTACCCCGTATAAGATAGAAAAGCCCGCCCGAATCCATGGACCTGGCGGCAAGATTCAATAGCCAGTAGGGGGACACGATGCCGCTGCTACCCGTTCGAATTAATACTCTCTCTGGAATCCGCGGAAGATCAATCCTGATAACTGCCGGCGCCTGCTCCGGAGCATAGGTTGAAAGAAATTGCCTGGTACCGAACTGTGGGCCATCAAAATCATTACCCAGAAAAATAATTCTTAATGCTATAGAAAGATCAGTCTCAATAAGGTCTTCAATAATCCCCAGGGCCAGGGCGAGATTTATTGCGCCGCTTTCCTCTCT
>JAGLYY010000509.1 GCA_023131935.1 Spirochaetales bacterium
TATTCGAGCTGGTCAATTACCTCCCTGGCGTACTATGCTCTTAAGAACAATATCCTTTCAGCCTGTGTTTCCACCTGGTATAAATATGCCAATATTCTTGGCATTACACGATCAACGGCCAGGAACAGAAGAAAAGACAAAAAAACAGGTATCCGTGCTGATGAAGTCAATAAAATCTGGCACATGGATGTTACCGTCTTTAAAACTAGGGATAACGTTAAAGCGTACATCTATATTCTCATGGACAACTTTTCCAGATATATCCTGAACTACCGGGTGAGTACGGAACTACGGGCACATACTACATTTGAGATGCTTAAGGAGTCCTATTTCAAACATCTCCATTCAAGTACCCAAAAGCAAGGGTTAGAATTGATTACCCGACCACTCAAGAGTATTGAACATTAGATCGACTATTCCAGATAATGTTTTGAGTGGTCGGGTCCTGAGAATGATAATTCCCTGGTAAACTCATTCGTGGAAAGACAGGATATATCCCTGAAAAGGCTTACCGCTCTCGTTGATATTGATTTTTCCAACAGCATTATTGAATCGTACAACAAACTCTTTAAGTACCGTTTTCTGTATTTGAAACAAATTCCTGATTTAAACTCCCTTGAAAGATACCTTCCACAGGCGATACAGGAGTACAATGAAGTTAGACCCCATTTTGCCCACAAGTATCTTACTCCCAAAGAGGTTTTTGACGGACAGAGAGTTGACCGCAATAAATTCAGGAATCAACTGCGAATAGCCCGGAACATGCGGTTATTGGACAATACACAGACCGGTTGTACAGTCTGTCTGTAATAAAAGGAATTCAGTTGGCCCTGATTGAAAGGAAAGTGATGGATATCATAGACTTCCGGTTTGTTTTTCTATTACGGAATTCCCGATTCTACCCGCAGTCTCTATAGGCGAGCCCTATCCCAATATTGGGACTCTTTCTTTTGAAAATGTGCTGTTTGTGGCTCGTCGGGTTTCGAAAGAGGTTTGAAACATCACGAATCAGCGGATAGCTGTTATTTAAAAGAAAAGCCCTCCGATTTGGGGAGGGCAAGTCTTTATTTGATATTCCGTAATTGTTCTTCTATATTCCAATCACTTGGTTTCTTGTCAGGAGAAAACCATTTTATTCCCTCATCAATCCATTTTTTCCTGTATGCTTCAAAACTCATTTCTTCACTTCCATCATCGAACCCAAATTCAAAACCACAACAATCACAAATGTTATAGGAGGGATTGCCTCCATCATCATATGGAGGTTCGTCTAACTCTGAATACCCACATACGGGACATATATATATTTTGCTCATTTTTATGCTCCTATTGCTTTAAGAAATATTCTAATCCGTTAGTAGGTTTGAAAAGTGTCCGAATAATGCCTTCACTTGATTTTACAGCAAAATCTCCAGTTGCCTTATCAAAGAACAACATATCACCATTAGCCCTTAACTTTGTAAGAATATTACCACCAGATTGCGAGTTCACTAATTGCTGAGCACGTTGTAAATATTGAGCTTCAGTTATATTTCCGAACTCATTTCCATGTTTTATAAAATGTTGACTAAGTTTCTGTTGATTTGCAAACCTCGCCGCATCACCAGTCGTTCTTCCAAATACGCTTTGAAAACCTCTCTTTATTCCACTAATAGCTCTTTGCAGAAGGCCTTCGGTTTTTGTTGATGCGGTTGCAGTTACAACACCCAGCACTTGTACAGCAACATATGCGGCAGCAAGATCATAAGCCGCCTCTGCTGCTCCAGCAGTATTGGAAAGCAATCCTCTTACTATTTTACCTTGACTATAAAACCAGGCCGCGTCATTCATATGATCAAGGCCGAAATCAAGGTTAAAAGCTTTTTTTACTCCCCATGGGTCACTATTAACGTCCGGTTCTTTCGGTTTCTCCGGTTCCAGTTCAATTTCTTCCCGATCCTTTCTCTTAAGATCAGTTTCCAAATCATCATCCAATCTTAATCCAGTCGGATCAGTATACCTAAGCGGATTATTAGCACAATACCCGTACCAATTTAGGCCGTCCTTAATCGGGTCCTCGGTGATGAACCTACCGAGAGTTGGGTCGTACCACCTGGCATTGAAATAATACAGGCCCGTATCCGGGTCCATCTCCTTGCTGGTGAACTTCGCGAACTCATCGTTAAAGCCGCTTGCACCGGTGGTTTCCCCGAATGGGGTGTAATCGTTGGACCAGACAATGTCACCGTCAATGTTGGTGGCCGCGATAACACTGCCTAAATGGTCAGTACGCAGGTAGCTGCGGGTGGTTTCTGTTTCGTTTAGGGTTCCCTCCTCCATGGCGAAAATCTGACCGTTAGCGTAGATGTAGTTGGTAAAGGTCTGTTCCTCTTCCTTTTGAAAATGTGCTGTTTGTGGCTCGGACACCGAGGAGCGACCTGCGGGTTGATTGCCGGGAAAGCTAACGGATTTCGGAGGGGTTTCACCAGGAGAAATCATCACTTCTTATCTTTAGGTAGATTATCTCAGGATAATCGAGCTCATATATTAGATATATTAGTTCAGCCCTATTATATATGTTTCTAGAAAACGAAAGCTCTCCCTCCGTACCAAACTCATCACGAAATACGATTATATTTTCAGCTACTTTATATTCGCCAATCATTTTATAATTGTTATTTTGATTATTCAGATCGATAAAGAAGATAATATATCTATCATTTACCCTTCCAATCGCTAAATATTGCTGTGTTTCATTGGGATTATTCTCTAAATAATTGTTTTCACAACTCCAAATACCAACAAATTTGTCCATATCGTTTTCTTCGCAAAATAGCATACCATTGAATATTAGTAACAAGAAAAACGTACTTAATAATCTCTTCATGTGCAACCTCCACCTTACTTTCAGGGTTGAATAAATGATCTCTGTGATCTCGGAATAATTTCATATTTACCATCTTCTACTAATCTTTCTTTATATCTATAGAAATTGGTACCTGAAGGAACTGGCCTATGCGTATCTGGATTCAATATGCTTCCATTAGCCCATTCTTCAATATGTATATGTATACCACCAGATATACTGGGATCGTTAATTGTTTTAGGATATGGTGTGATTTGCGCATTAGGTATATAAAGTGCACCTTCTACCAACTGATTTAAATCAGCCCGATCTGAATGAGTGATTTTTATTTCTCGATCTGTTCCTACTACTTGCAAAGTAACAGAATATCTAGTCACTCGCAATACTCTTGTGTATAATGGTGTTTGTACATTCGTTCCATTAACACGGTCAATACCTTTATGCATTTTCGATAAGTAAGTACCATCCTTTAATTGATATCTATTCATTTTTGCCATGAATTCTCCACCTGAAGAAACTGAGGAATTAGGAACAATATCTGCCGATGTATAATCAGTGTTTCTATTGTATTCCCCCATCAACTCAAGCTGCTTTTGTTCCATTTCTTGAGCTTCACCAATACTTGAAGCATTTTCTATTTTAGGATTATAAGATTCAATTTCCTTTTGTAAACTCTCAAGATAATCTTCTGTCGAAAAGAAACAATTACCTTGGTTATCCTCAGCAACAACTGCCCTCAATCCCGTCGGATCAACATACTTAAGCGGATTACTCGAACAGTAAGCATACCAATTTAGGCCTGAGCGAATCGGATCGCTGGTGATAAATCTTCCCAGTTCCGGGTCATACCACCTGGCATTGGAGTAATACAATCCCGTGTCCGGGTCCATCTCCTTGCCGGTAAATTTCGCGAACTCATCATTCAGTTCGCTTGCGCCGGTGGTTTCCCCAAATGGGGTGTAATCATTTGCCCAGACGATATCGCCGTCAATGTTGGTGGCCGCGACTACACTGCCCAAATGGTCGGTATGCAGGTAGCTGCGGGTGGTTTCTACTTCGTTTAAGGTTCCTTCCTCCATGGCGAAAAGTTGACCGTTAGTATAGATGTAGTTGTTAAAGGTCTGTTCTTCTTCCTTTTCCTTATAAATCAGCTTTCCGGATAGGCTGAAGGCATACCAAGTACTCTGGCTATTCTTCTGCTTTCTTATCCGCAAGCCTTCCGCGTTGTAGCTGTAGGCGGCAGCTTCTTCGCCGTTCTTGTGGACTTTGGTCAGGCGGTTTAGAAGGTCGTACGAGTATGTCCACCAAGTGCCTTCATGAGCCGGCTCGATGCCGTCGATGCTTCCGGTCGTCGTGTCCCAATAGTCTGAGCCCACGGTTGGCACCGCGGCGGTCTCTGAGTTAATCAGGATATGAGTACCTTTTGCGATAATGTTACCGTTGGGATCGTAATTATAGGCATAGATCCCATCGGTCATCAGTCGGTTTGTATTGGGGTAATAGTGGTACTGCCGTGTTCCGGTTCCTCGGGTGGTGATACTCTCCCGGACGCGGTTGCCGCCGACGTCGTAGACGTATTCTTCCTCCCTGGTATCGTAAGTGTAAAAAACCCTGATCAAACTGCTGAGACTGTTCTTGAAGGTGGCAACGGTTTCCGCGGGCACGAAGTTAAAATCCTTATCCCTGTCATCGTAATCTGTTTTAATTTTAATATAGCGTGTTTCTATTGTAGAAACAAGGTGTATTTCAAAGCTGTCGGTTGGGCCGGTCCCTTTGGTTACCTGCAAATCGGTAACTTCCTGGTAATTCAAATTGTCCGGGCTTATGAATACGCGTATCTGATCTTCAGTGATACGGGTTCCGGCGAGTGTGGATGTCAAATCGATCTTTGATACCGGATAAATACCGCCTAAGTCCACGCCGATACTCCGCGCGGAATAATCGAGTTCGGTCAAAGTCAGATTTGCCACTTCCTCATCTAGGGTGTTGAGGATCTTTTCACCAAAATAGTCTTCATCTCTTATTCCGTAGCGTTCCCCTTCGGTCCCTTCGGTTTCCACGGTGAACTCACCTTTTAACCAAGCATGGGTCAAACGGTTTTGAACGTCGTAGACATATTGATTGTCGTTGAGGATACGGATGTTATTGGCATCATCGTAGGTTATGGCGTAATGTTTTATTTCTCCGGCGGCACTGTCATAATCCATAGCGGTAAGGCGGCCGTTCTTGTCATAATCGAAAATCGTTCCTACGCCATTGGCGGCGGTTATTTCTTTCAAGAG
>JAGLYY010000051.1 GCA_023131935.1 Spirochaetales bacterium
TCCACTTTCTTTGGGTAAGTTCTGCGTCCCTCTCCAGCGAAAGGTTAGCAGATAGAAGTTTCAACATCCAAAATGTCATGCTTGGAATTCGATGCACCTCTTTCTCGTTCAGAGCCTTCCTCCATATATTTTTGTGCATTTTTCCAAATGCTCCAAACTATTTGCCATTGATCAGCAGGAGCCATACTAATGTTTAAACCGAGGGAAACGGATTCATCATAATCGATGCAACAGTCGTGACTTGGATATCCGCTCACCAATTGTTTACCAATATTGGCTGCAATCTCTTCAGCGTTCTTTTTCCTTTTCAACATTCTTGTTGTGAGGAGCTTTGTTACATAGTGTTTAGCAACTTCCAATTCCTTTAAATGTTGTCCTAGAATTAATGCTTCGGGAAGTGATGAGGAAAGTTTTTCAACTAATATGGTGTGCCCTTTCTCATTCTCTTCGGCTATCAAGTCTAAAGTTGGTCTAATAGCTAATGGACTAAATCTTCGCATAGGGCGTTCAGAATCGTCGGGAGGGAGAGCGATTTGGGGATCAAGCGGTCCCAGTTCAGAGACAGGGCCAAAAACTATTTCGTCACCTCCGAAAGTTAATAGTGTTGCAGCACTTTTTGCATATCTGGGGACAATGAATCTTAATTTTCCTTCGGCATATCGTCTGAAAAGTTTTGCAAGATGGTAGGCAGAGTGAATATCGCCACCTCCAGATGTTACTAGAACATCAAGATCTTTTGTGTCCTTGTATCCGTCCTCGAGTAACTCGTATGTCTGTTCAACGAGGTCTCTCCCTAATGTCATAGGTATCAAAAGGTAGGCAAATACCCCCGTTCCTCTTAGGTCCTCAAGCTGGTGAACCAGGTCAAATATCGTATCGAGCGTGCTCTTTTCTTGTTCGGCTTCTTCCATAGATTCTTCTTCATGCGGATATTCTTCTGTTGCTTTCTCTTTATCATCCATAATCAATCTCCTATTTTTCAATAAAAACCTGCTAACGAAGAAGTCAGTGGCAGCCAGGGCGTAAAGGCCGTTTGCAGCAGCCAAGGGAACACAACCTATCGAAAAATCTAAAAAGCCGCGAGGCCCTGGCTGTCAACTGAACTGACAGGTTAGCCAGCTTGTGTTTAAAACATATTAATTGTATTGAAAATATTAACGCTTTCTTCCTTTTCTCATAGGATGCTTTATCAAATTATATGCTTTATTGATTTTTTTCGGCAAAGATACTGTACCTTTTTCGAGTTTGCCTGCGTAGTAGTTATATGGGACAGCCACTCTTCTTGCGTTTTCACTTTGTATAAAATTATAAATATGCATTAGGAATGTCATTAACGCGTTGCCTGAATCATTTCTTTCGATTATTCCAAAACCTTCTGAGGGATAAATCATTCCTTTATTAGCAACATAGATCCTATCAATTTCAAATCCAGAGAAATTATGCTCATTTATAAGATTCATAAGCCGGGCATACTCTTTCTTACACCAACCGCTTCTTTCCCCCGAAATATCTGTAGTGTAAGCAAAAATGCAATAAAAATATCGTGCCTTTTCATCAGCAGGCTCTCCTGTATTGCGATACATAACTACTTTACGATTGTAAGGATAAAGATTCTTTTTAAGTTTTTTTGCTGATTCCAATGAGGAAATTATTGCTTTTTGGTTAAGTATACTTTTAACTTCAATACTTACCAATAGTGCTTCCGCAGGTATAATGCTTGAACCGCCACTGGTCACTGGAAAATTTTTAGATTGATCATAAATAATAATATCCAATTGATTACTGCGGTTATCATAGATATCTATAACCTCGCCATCAGTAATAGCATAAACACTGGGAAGGAACTTAGATAAGAATTCTTTTACTACTAATTCGCGTTCTGTTCCCTTAGTTACAGCGTGTTTAAATTGTGCACTTTTGAGAAAATTAGCAGAAAGATTTACTATTAAAGCTTCGAATTCATTTCCAAATGCTTCTGTTGGTTTTGCTCTTATCCCTTTCAGGCCTCCTCTCACATTCTTTTGCATGATTATTACTCTTGATTCTATCTAACTAGTGAAAATGTCTAAATACTAGCTAACCTTGGAGCTGAGACGCGGGAAATGCGTCAGCATTTTCCCGTCGATTCTCCAGCGACTTGTTATACTTAAACGAGATAACCGGGGGAACCGTATTTGAAATATTCATTAAAAAGGTTGTTCAATATAAAATGAGGGAACCTTCTTTTTGCATTAGACAAAAAGAGATTTATAAGCCCAATGCTTCCTTCGGTTTCCCCTCTTACAGTTTGCCCCCAAAATTCCTGTTTATACCTAACACAATTGGAAAGTATGAACATCGATAAATAGTAAAGGGGTCAAGTCTCTGTTTGTAAAGGGGTCAAGTCTCTGTTTGA
>JAGLYY010000510.1 GCA_023131935.1 Spirochaetales bacterium
CCTTTGCGCCTTTGCGCGAACTCTTCTTCTCTATCCGTGTTCATCAATACCTTACGCTTTTCTTTTCCTTGACCTTATGACCTCTACTGCCGATTTTTTATGTGAATACCTTGGGGATTAAAAGAATTTCAGAAAGTTGGAGTATCTAAATGTTCGGGAAGGGGATGTTCGGGAAAAGAAATCTCGAGAGCGATGCAGATAAACTCCTGAAACAGGTAAGAAAAAGGTACGATGATTACATTGTTCAGTTTATGAAACCCTCAAACTGCCGAAACGGCTTTGAAGAACGTTATCTTGATGCCCTCCGGGCAAGAATCAGCATGCCTTCCTTTTTGCGAACAGAGCTGGAAGTGATCGAAGAGATGATTCAGCAGGAACAGGATGATGAAAACATGAGGGCGGAAGAGGCCTATAAGCGGATGCAGCGCAAGCAGAGGCCCTCCCTTGCTGAACGGGTTTTCGAGGAGTATATGGCCAGGATTGAGCATTATCCTGATCTTGAGATACATGGAAACGCTTCTTACGAGATGAAAAAGCTCTTTGGGGCATTATTTTCCTTTGAAAGGGATTATTGGCCCGCGATCGATAAAGTTCTCCGGGGGCCTTATGGGGCCAGGTACACCCCCGTCCGCCAATCCCTGGAAGAGCGGATGTGGTCCCTCGGTTGTTTGAGTAAAGACGGCTGCCCTTCAACGTTAAAACGATATATACATCTTTTAACACAAATACCCCGGAATCATGGAGCGGTAGAACGGGAGGAGAAGCGGTGCCTCATCGAAGCGGCTGCGTTTCTTCACTCCCTCTCGGGGGAACTTACCGACCTGATAGCGGATCCCGGTTTTGAAGGCGAAGTAAAAGAAACAGTAGTAAAAGCTCTTGAAAAGGTGCATATTATGCTAAGTGATTTTCGGCTCACCGATTTAAAACCATCACAGGGCCGGAGGAAATTGAAGGAGTAGCTATGGGAGCCGAAGTAATCATTAATAAAGACAACTTCGAAGTAGAAGTATTAAAATCCGATCTGCCTGTTCTTACGGATTTCTGGGCTGAATGGTGTGTGCCTTGCAAAATGGTAAACCCTATCCTTGAAAAGATCGCCGAAGATTATCGGGGAAAATTGAAAGTTGCTAAAATCAATGTTGATGAATGTGGGGAGATTGCGTCTCAGTTTAATATTTTCAGTATCCCTACCATGCTCCTTTTCAAGAGTGGAGAGGTTGTCCAGCAACAGGTCGGTGCCGGATCACGACAGGCAATAGAAGGGTTTTTCAAAGATCATATCTGATTGAGGGAAGCCTATTAGACTGTAGGCTATTAGGCTATTAGGCGGAAAAAGGGCACGATGCATCGTGCCCTTACTAGCCAGCCTATCCTACCTAATAGCCTATAGCCTATCTACCTACAGCCTTCCTCCCTACAGCCTATAGTCTAATTAAATATCTCATCACTATTGATCTCTCCAAAAGAATACGTACTTGTTGGTACGATATGCCAATCTGACGGTCCATCGGTATCCGCGGAAAGACTTGATCTGTTTAAGCTTCTCGTGGCGGTGGATCCGTCAGGATTTACTCCATCTTCCGGGGTTATGGTTTCTCCCTGGATATACCATCCCCCTGTCGCGGCCAATTCTTCCGCTTTCGCCAGTGTAGAGGAGCTGCCGAATCCCCGGTACTTGGTATCAGATGAGGAGGTCCTGTTACTGTACAGGACCCCATCAAGGAGTTGCCCCTGGGGGCTCCTGTAGAGGGCGAGGACCCCGTTATTCCCTGAGAGTCCCGTTCCCTCTTCTACCCAGAAGTCCCAGGCTGAATCGGATGCATCAAGTCCGCCGGAAGCGGCTTTATCTACTGTCTCATTAAGTTCAGTATCAATCCCCTGAGGTTTAAAATGAACAACAATGAAATCTCCGGTTTCTACCTGGAGGGGAGGAAATATAATTCGCTGATTCCAGTAATGTTCGGTCCCCTCATACAGGCAGATTCCTGCCATATTCCCAGGATTGATAACCACGAGTTCAACAAGGTCGGGATGGGTAGTCGATCCCCTGGTGGTAAACTCGTTGATAAGTAACCCTGGGATATCAGGATTATATCCATAAAACGGGCTTGAAAAATGCAGCCTGTTCCCGTGAGGATCTGAAAGGGTCCCCTCAAAATAATACACCTGTCCCGGGGTCATCCCAAGATCTGTCTCTATAAGGATACGGTATTCATCCCCCTCCCACTCATAAGAGATTGAGGAAATTCCGGGGTCAACAGAGATGAGCGGGTCCCCAATGAAATTGGCCTCCTCGTTTACCAGGACTATGATAGTCTTTGCTGACCCGGTATCGATATCAAGAAATACCGGTGGGTGAAGATCCAGGTCATCAAGGTTCCTGAAGTCCGGAATGGGGCCGCAGGCAACAGGCAGTAATCCGGCTGGAATGACAAGAACCAGTAATAGTGCTATTATTTTCATCGCTTCCCTCCGCGGTTTGGACTATACTTTTAATACAGGGAAAAGGGATATGACGCTTCAATTTTCTTATGTCAGGGGCGGTATTCCGACATTGAAAAGGTAACACAGAGGAGATTAACGCGATGGATAACAGACTCTTTGAGAAATATGGTGCGATCTTTGATTCAGGGAAGGTAATATTTAAGGAGGGGGAAATCGGCGATAAAATGTACATCATTCAGGAGGGATCGGTCCGTATATCGAAAGAGATCGGGGGAAAGGAGCATATTCTTGCGGTCCTTGGCAAAGGGGATTTCTTCGGTGAGATGGCTATTGTAACCAGTATAGCCAGAACTGCCACCGCCACCGCTGCTGGAACGGTCAGACTTTTAAGTTTCAACCGTGAAGGTTTTATCGGAATGATTGAGAAAAACGCGAGAATCGGCTTGAATATCATCGATAAACTCTGCAGAAGGCTGCAGCAGGCAAATCAGCAGATCCAGCACCTTGTCAGGAAGAATGTAGATGGCCTTATCGCTCTAAACCTCTATTATGCTTTCGCGGAACAGAATTTCGAGCATGGTATTCTCGAATATCATAAAACCACTCGTGAAATCAGTTTGAATATGGCCCTTCCCCAGGAAGAAGTTATTAAAATCGTTGATAAGATGCGCGATGAGGGTATTATTCAGGTTGATGAGAACCATATGTTTCTTCGTGACCGGGAACGGTTATCGATCATGGCGGAGACAGCGGGGACAGAGCACTGATTCTATCTCTTTAGCCTGAATTGAATTTTCCCCCTTAATAGGATACATTATGAAGGGTAACTTATAAATAAGGATGTATTATGTGCGGTATAGTTGGATACTCAGGGATTCGGCCTGCAGCCCCGATTTTGCTTGAAGGATTAAAACGGCTTGAATACCGGGGATACGATTCCGCTGGTATCAGTGTTGGCCACGAAGGCAAATTAACGGTAGTAAAAAAGAAAGGAAAGATTAAAAAACTCCGGGAAGCGGTCCCCCCGAAGATACAGGGTGTATATGGTATTGGCCATACCCGGTGGGCGACCCATGGTCAGGTAAATGATGAAAACGCCCATCCACACTCCGATCAATCCGGTAACATTACCATATGTCATAATGGAATTATTGAGAACTTTAACATATTGAAGTCGAAACTCCTTGAAGAAGGTTATATCTTTGTGTCGGAAACCGATTCCGAGGTGATTGCCCATCTGGTTTCCAAGTTTTATGATGGTGATCTTGAACAAGCGGTTAAAACAGCCCTCGGTCTTTTAGAAGGCACCTACGGCATTTTATGTATGCACGCCGATGAACCGGGAAGAATAATCGGGGCCAGAAATGGTTCTCCTCTGGTTCTTGGAATTGGCGAGGGGGAGATGTTCCTCGCCTCCGACGTTACCGCAATGATGGCTTACACAAAACATGTAGTGTACATCGAAGATGGGGAAGTTGTTGATGTAACCCCCGAAGGATATCACACCTCTGACCTCAACAACCGGACAATCAGCAAGAAGATTCAGCATATTAGCTGGGAACTTGATGAAATCGAAAAAGATGGCTATGAGACCTTTATGCTGAAGGAGATCTTTGAGCAGCCCAGGTCCATTACCCGGGGGATGCGGGGGCGCCTTGATAAAGAAAACGGGGCGGCACACCTGGGGGGGCTGAATCTTACCAGCCAGGAACTCCTCAATATCGAACGGATAAAGATTATCGCCGCGGGCACCTCTTTCCATGCGGGTCTGGTGGCTGCTCACCTCCTTGAGTCTTTGGCGAGAATACCCTGTACAGCGGAACTTGCTTCCGAGGTCCGGTACCGGAACCCGATTGTGGAGAAAAACAGTCTTTATTTTGCTGTATCCCAATCGGGGGAAACCGCGGATACTCTCTACGCGATGCGGGAGCTGAAGCGAAAAGGGGCCAGGGTCCTGGGGATCTGTAATGTAGTTGGTTCCACCATCGCCAGGGAGTCTGATGGAGGTGTATACATCCACTCGGGTCCGGAAATCGCTGTAGCTTCCACCAAGGCTTTCACCAGTCAGCTAACCGCCTTCTATCTTTTTACCGTAATAATGGCACGGATGCGCCATCTCTCTTTAAAAGATGGAATGGTTTTTGTCCGGGAGCTTGGTGAAATACCCTCTATTATCGAGAAGGTCCTCGAAAAAGACTCTGAAATCAAGATTCTCGCGAAAAAATATGCCGGGGCTAAGGACTTCCTCTTCATGGGCCGGGGAATCAATTATCCCGTTGCCCTTGAGGGTGCCCTTAAGCTTAAAGAGATCTCCTACATCCATGCTGAAGGATACAGCGCAGCGGAGATTAAACATGGTCCTATCGCCCTCATTAACGAGGAAACCCCCAGTATGTTTCTCATTCCCAATGATGAGCTTCGCGAGAAGACTATTTCCAATATGAAAGAGATAAAGGCAAGGAAGGGGCCGGTAATCGCCCTGGCGGTAGATGGGGACAGCGAGGTGGGAGATGTTGCTGATGACGTGATTTACATCCCCAGGACCCACGATCTTCTCTATCCACTCGTTATGGTTGTCCCTCTCCAGCTTTTCTCCTACCACTGTGCCCGGGAGTTAGGCCGGGATGTGGATCAGCCGAGAAACCTTGCGAAGAGTGTTACTGTTGAATAGAAAGGCTGTCATAGTCCTTCTCATGTTCCTCCCTCTCTGGAACCTTTCCGGAGAGGAGGGTCCCTTTGCAATCCTCCAGCGGGGACCAACCCCAATAAAGGGAATTGAATATCTTTCCCCGAACGTACTCCCTGCCCACTCCGGAGAGTATTTCTTCCTTGAAAACACCATCCGGGTAGTATTTACCAATGAGTTCATCCCGCTTATGGAAGCATGGGTGCCATGGACCTGCCGGAGAAGAATCATCTATCAGCTTCCTGTCGAGTCCTCTTCTCAAGGTGTTGAAAGATTATTTCATTGCTACCGGTCGGTGGACGAATGGTGCATTTTTTTTGATTTTTCGGACGATTTCGGACAGGAGTGCAGGTTTATTGAAGCCTTCCTGAACCGTTTTGAGTTCTTTATGGGATTAAACCGGGACCCCTGGGAGATCCCCTTTCCGGCCATTCTTGAAGCACCGTAAAGTTAGGCTATTAGACTGTAGGCTGTTAGGCTATTAGGTAGGATAGGCTAT
>JAGLYY010000511.1 GCA_023131935.1 Spirochaetales bacterium
TCCTGCAAAGCTGTTCTGCACAACATAAAATACCAAAAGACTCACCGGTAAAACAAATTTGCATTTCAATATTCTTGCCATTTTCATAAACCCTCACAAAAAAACCTTACTTTTACGGTAGTTCGACATAGTCAGCCAAATCGACATTATGTTCCTTTTCAAATTTATGCATCTGGCCGATGCGCTCGACATCGTCTTTTATTCGATTTACCAGCTTAAATATATACGGCTTACCCGCCAAGCGGTTTTTTAGGTCATCGAGCATCGGCTCCCAGGCCCCATCGTACAATTGTGCTTTGAGAATGACCAGCATACGATGTTCATCGCTCAGGCCGGCAACAAAATCCTCTAAGACCTTGCTGGCTTTCGTTTTACTACCTTTATTGCTATTTTCGCCCGGCTCATCCATCCCGCACCTATTGCTCCAAGTTGACGAATCACTACCCCAACAGAGCTATTGCTAACTGCCTTGCTTCAATAGGTGCTGGATACTAACCGCCATTGCCAAAAATTGCAACAAATTTTCCTAAATTAACCCAATTCGTATTTGACAAGGGTTTACATATCTTTTTTCAACCCGGATTACCCAGGTAGAACAGAGAAATCGTCCATCTTCTGAATCATCCTTAGTTTTTCTGAAACGCTGAAAAACGGGAAGATTTCAAAATTTGAATTGGAATTGTGCATCTATTTTATTTAATTATTGGGAAGAATCAGATTTTTGTTCACTTAAAGAATGGTTTTTCGGGAAAAATGATTGACAAGATACAGTCTGTCATGAAAAATAGGTTACGAAACAAGAATATAGGCATAATTAACCTCTTTAAATGAGTAATGCCGATTAAACATTCATTCAGATTTGGAAGGAGAACTAAAAATGAAACTTTCAACCAAAGCATTTGTTCTGACATTTGTTGCAGCCGTGATGATGGGAATGCCCTGCATGGCTCAGGACGTGGAACCGCCTTTTACGTGGGAAGGGAAAGGTAGTGGTTCGTTCATCAGCCTCAGCCAGGAAGGAACTGAAGATTTCGATTTCCAATTCGAATTATCCATCGACGAACAAGGGATGTTTCAGGGGCAAACAAGCAATGAAGATGGAACCTCCAAAATAAAGCATGTCTTCTACACTGAAAAAAAACAATATGATTGGCCTGGTTTCTTCTCAAGAAATCTCGTCATTGTTCTTGTGATTGACGAATATGGCGACTACCCGCTGTTATCCGTTTTGAATGGACGTCTCCTGGTTGACAAGTTTTTCTATGGTGAAGTAATGCTCACCGGTTTTGAAGAAGGCAGTGACACAGCGAACGCACTTGGCGTTCGCAATTCCCAGGCAACGTTGATGGAAGATGATGAACTCCCAAGTAGTTTAAAATCGACCCTAAAAAAATTCCTCCCCTTCGGTATGGTGAAAATCGAAGGCGATTACAAAACTGTGGCAGACAGTGAGTCTATGCCGGCCAAAGACACCATTACCCTGTTTAACGGGAAGGATTTCGAAGGCTGGCATATGTATCTAAAGGATGCGGATGCCGATTCGAAGGATGTGTGGAAGGTCAGGGA
>JAGLYY010000512.1 GCA_023131935.1 Spirochaetales bacterium
ATCTATGGCATCAAGAAGTAAGCTTTTATTTCAATTGAAAGAGATACAAAAAGCGAATCTTATTATACTAAGCGGTGGAAAAGGATTGAGCATGGGGTTAAATCTCCGTTTGACCTTTATTGCCTATTGAAAAGAGTCAAACGGAGACCCCTTCACTTAATTACTTAAGCCTGGCCATTCACATTCAATGTCAAGATTCATAGAGCTTTCTCCACAGCCTAACATATCAAGCGCCCCAGAATTTTTTAGTGATAATAGCATAGAGCATGGCCAAAAGTATTGAGGTCAGATTTCCCACAAGGAAATAGCTGTTCGAAATCTCACTTTCCTTGTCTTCATAGAGTCGTGTGCCAAGCTTCAGCGCACCAAACGCAATGAGGATTTGCGGAAATCCATGAAGAAGCCCAACAAACAAGACGGCGCGCTCAAGCATGCCCTTTACTACCGATGCCTTGAGAGCGGGACTGGTCTTCGGCGGTCCAATTGCCCTCTTTACGGCAGCAAAGATGAGCAAGCTCACAAGCTCGCCAACGACGAAGATAGCAGTAGCCGTTAGGTACTTCATTTACTCCGTTTTCCTTGTGTAGCATCTATAAGGTAAAAAATAACGGCTTTAGTCAACCTGTATTCCTCTATGAGCAGATGCTTTCTCCTCTTCCAGATCTGCGACCTGTTTTTGCCATGTTTTGCCGCGACTTCCTCATTGTTTTGGTCTGAGAGCATGTCGGAAATGAGTAAGTAATCCTGCCAATCCCACCGATCAGTCAGACCGTCAATAACCCTGCATAGCCGAGTCAGGTTCTCCGCAAGCCTCTCGTCAGGAAGATCAAAGCAGAACCGCGGCTGACCTCGACGCTTATCTGTCAATAGAGCCCTTGCTTTGGTCAATCCTGGCCCCATCATTCCATAAGCAATTTCTGTGTTGATGGAGGTCTGGATTTCACCATAATGGGAAACATAACGGATTCCAAAATCATACTGTTTTTTGATTCGTGTCTCCTCCAAGTAGAAAATACACTTAGCGGCTGCGTGCAAAGACCTTGCAATGCCTTGGAACTCGTCACCCAGTGTTGTTGTATACGGGGATAGAATCTCAGCTTTAAGATCTCCATTGCAGGCCGACAAAAGACTCTTGAGTTGCCGTCGCAGTTTTGTTGCATCAAAACCTCGGCTTCCGATAACATCACCCATCAGTATTAAGTATTTTGCCATCCCAACGCACTCCTGTGAAACAGATGTCCATGTATCAGTATTGATGATACATAACTATTTATTTCATAATAAGTGAAACATATTAAGCACAGAATGTCAACCTTGTTTTATAGATTCTAAGGCCGAATGCGGATTAAGTGACTGGTATACGCCCGGCATGTCGAAGATCCCGAGCTTACCGCGGGGATTAGTGATGAAAACAACATAACGATCGGAAATTGAAAATGAATTGGATAATACTCAAATCTATTTACCTATTTCGGAATTGTGGCAAGAGTGATGCAAGCTTGAATAAAAAGCATAATAGCAGAGGTCCCTAAGAAAGCATTTCTCCAATTCTTCTTTAAGGCTCTGGCAATTGCTGATACAACTGCTGACCAAAAAACAACGTTGATAAAACCCACTGCCCAATAAATCAGCAGTACTGTGATTTGGGAAATATTTCCCCCTTTTGCATAAATGAACCCCCCGAACAAGAGAAATGATCCAGCAACAGAATAAAGTAACCAATTATAGTATTTGGGATTAATGCTCTTGCTAAACTCAATTGGGCTTTTTTCATCCATTTTGGTTCCCTCCTTTTAATCTCCTGTAGGGCATTTAAAAGAACAGTAAACTGACCTCATATCCGAAAACACATATCGCTGCTCTTCAGGCGCAGCGATTAGCTGTCGGCTGCAAGAGCCATGTTAGACCATTTTTTGATTAATACTACTATCGTTAAGACTCTTTTAATGACAACCTTTTACCTTCTTCGTAAAAGTGATCCATTGTTTTATAAAAAGGAGAATCGACTGTAAACCAATGTTCTCTTTCTATATACTCAAATTCCTCAAATTCTTTTTCACATATCGCACGAAAATGTTTTTCATAAAATGATATGAATTCCCTAAAGTTGTAATAAGATTTTGAAATAAAATCTTTAAGCGATGGGAACCATTCTTTTTTCATTAAATAACCGCTGACCTTTTTAAATTTCGGGTCCCTGCTTTGAAAACCATATTCAAACCACAACCAACCACTACCATGAATAAGAGAATTCCTTATTTCATTTATATCCTCAAACCAGCTCATATCGTTTTTCATATGTGAAAATAATTCATAGTCAATTG
>JAGLYY010000513.1 GCA_023131935.1 Spirochaetales bacterium
TCCCGCCTGTAAGAGCACGCACGAAGACCTCTTTTCCTACACAGGATTCGGGGAGGATCACCTTCCCCCTGAACCAGGCAGACCCCCAAGCTTCGCCCCAGCGGGTTCCCTTCTCTGCCGGTCTCCACTCGAGTTCCGCATTGTCCCGGGGAAGGCTCCGATAATGCTCTTTAGTTTCGGTATATTCCATTGGCACGTTACATACTGAATAAAAGATATGCTCAGCATATACATCCTGAATATTCTTGAGCTTACGAAATAGTTTATTGTCCGTTATCATGATCAATTCTCTCAATGACATAGGGCTGCTGATATACAGCAGCCCTATAATCTAAAATCTGGTGTTCAAATTTATTCTTGAAATTTCAGCAGCTGGATAACAATCATTACTACTTGCTTGCCAGCCAGGCTTTAAACTGCTTCTCATACTCAGCAATGACTTTATCGATACCTGCATCTTGAATCCTTTTTACAGCCTTAGCGTAGTTCTCATCAAAATCTGTGAGTCCGAAATAAACAGGCACACCATGCATCATGTACTCATTGATACAGTTGGCATATTCTGATGCTACAGATTCGCTATTAAAGTTGAAACCAAGAGCGATATGATTTATGACATCATCTCTTGGAGTATAACGAAGAGCGAGGCCCTTGGAGCCAAAATAAGTTAAGAAACGCATATAATGGATGTTACCAATCTTCCAGTCTGAAAATCTATATCTTACTTCCTCCGGCCTTGTTAAATACTCATAGTTTGGAACAGTACCTTCTGCCTCAAACCAGTGAACGCCTTTAATACCGTTAAGCATCAAGTCATGATTTTCCTGGCTTGAGTATATCCAGTTGAGAAACATTATACCTGCTTCCGGATTTTTAGATGTGGTGGATATGACATTTGAATTCCTATAGGCAGTCATACGATACGTAGGTTCGTCTGGTTTGAATCTGTAAACATCCCAAAAACCTCCGGAAGCTGCTTTTCTAATGCTGGGACTGTTTGCCCATGGAAGATGCATTCCATCCGATAAAAGCATCCTTCCCTGCTCACGCCATTCTCTTGTCATATCTTCGGGAATACTCAGGAAATCTACAGGAATGATACCAAATTTCACCAGTTTGCTGTAATACGCAGCATCCTTCTTGAACTCTTCTGTTTCAATCCATGATTTAACATTTCCGTCTTTATCCACGAAAATAATCTTGTCTGTAACTTCAAAAGGATAAGAGTCATATGTACGCCAGAGGTGAGGACTCTTGTATTCACTATGAATGTCATACACAGGCCTTACGCCGTCTTTTTCTTGCTCCCAGATATAAGCGAAATTTTTTATTTCCTCTTCAGTAGTTTTTGGCCATTCATCAAAATATTTATCGTAGATGTCCTTCCTGACGGTTGCCCAGCCATCGGCAGCACTGGCATCACCATTGAAAACAGGGACACAATAGATCTTGCCATCACTCTTTGCAGCATCCCACATCCAGTCAGGGATTGTTTTTTTTAAGGCAGGTCCATATTTATCCAAAAGTTCATCTAAGGGTAAGACTCCACCCATAGCCTTGTAAGAAGCAGTAGATCTTCTGGTTTCCATAATATGCAGGATTTCAAACTCCTCGCCTGTCGTCAGCATGAGATTTGTTTTCTGATCCCAAACATCCCAGCCGATAAAGATGGGTTGATACTCGATATTTAGCCCATCTGCCTCTAGCTTTTTATTGATTGCATCAACAACCAATTGTGAGTCCTTAGGAGCTCCACCTGGAATAAGGTATCGCACCGGTAATTTATCCTCTGCAACTCCCTCTGCTGCTGCAAAGAAACTTAAAAACACTAACAAACACAGAGCAAATACATATATTCGTTTTTTCATTTTCTTTTCTCCTTTTTATTAATATAATTTTATTTCTACTTCTAAGTAATCCTATGATGTCATTTTTAAAAAATTCTTTTATTCTATATGACTCACCTCCTTATAATTCCTTTATTTTTTTATTAGATATTAGATGAAATATGTTTTGCGCTCCTTTTTTCCAGCCATTTTGTAGTTGCATAAATAGCGGCACCTATTGCCACTGCATCTTCTGGTATTTCTGAAAGTCTTACATCAACCTCTTGATCGCCAAATAAATACATTGAAACTA
>JAGLYY010000514.1 GCA_023131935.1 Spirochaetales bacterium
TCAGAACGAACAGCCTTTCGGTGTGCATAGATAATTTTAAAGTGAGCAAAGTTTATTAATTCTTATTCTCTGCTTTTGCTCACAAGGGAAGTTACATAACGAGGCTGTAGAAAAACACCGTTTTCCAGATACATTTCTCCCTTTCAAATCGTCTCAGTCCTTAAGATTAGGTGATTTATTTGCTTTTTTCTGCACTCCCAGGACATATCTCTCTCATAACACACAAGCTGCAACCCTTCTTTCTCACAAGGAATGATGCTACATTTAAAAACACAAACAACACCAGTATGAACCAATAAATCCAAGTAGGATTTTTGATTACAGCAAAGACAAGTGATAACAGGAGAATTACTGGTGGGGGTATGATGTAAAAAAGAGAGAGCTTCATTCCAGTTTTTAGGTTGCCACTGTCCTGCTTAAACATAGCCGATGAAATCTTTCCCCAGCCCAGATGACACAGTTTGTCGTAGTAATAGCAACCACTACAGTTGTGTTTTTTCAATAAAATCTGGATTATCACAACCAAGACTGCCCATATGATAGTGAGTAACGGTAAGTAAAACAGCGTCCATATTGGCCAAATAAGATATCCTGCCAGTACCCACACAGTTATATGAAGCAGGTTTTCTCCAATAATCCATGATAGAGAAAACGACTCGGTTTCAGGAACAATCTTGTCTTGATAGCATTTATACATTTCTCACCTCCATTTTAACTACCTAACGACCAGCGTGAAGTTAATAATCAACATAAGATAAGGGACAGCTGAACGGGAGAAATCGTTCCTCCCAATCGCTCCCAACGCCAGGCAAGGCCCAATCCCAGGACACCCAGAAACATAAAGATCGGCGGCAGGGCTTCTATGAGGGGATAGTCCTCCACCGTATGCGGGTCTGCTACACCGGTTGTCACCCAGCTCCATGCATAACCGATAAGCATAATCAGAGCGTAAACTATAATAGGAGCGCTCCGGAATCTCCTTTCTATACTAGAACACAATCGTAAGTTATTTGTCATAGTTTTTCCACAATACATTTATCGGAGGAAGGATTATGAAAACAGAACAACATAATTGGTTTAATGAGATGTCCGAAGTTATTATTTCATTTTTTTCAAATATTTTTCTCATTTCCCTTGATAATACCAATATTCTAATCTATATTGACCTATATTCAGTCAGTGACCGACGGTAGGTCATTGATAAATGAGGTAAATGATGAATAAAAGAGAGAAGCAGAAAGAGGAGACAGTCGTCGATATTCTCCGGGTTGCCGAAGGGCTCTTTCATGAACAGGGGTACGAAAAGACCACCATTCAAAATATCGCCGAAGGCTGCGGTCTATCCAAAGGGGCCCTCTACCACCACTTCAGATCCAAGGAGGAGGTGCTCAAAAAGATATGTTACCGCCAATACATCTACTTAAAGGAGACATTCCTTCCTATTATCGAGGATCCTGAACCTTCAATGATGGAGAAGCTGCGGCGGATTATGACGATAGCCCGGAGTTCTCAGATGAATACCGCCTCTGCTTCTTTTTCGAAGGGTAAATCCCCAAAATCCAGCGGCATTGAAAATGCGGCATTAGGGAAACTTCTTGATAATTACAGTGAAATGGTCTACATCGATATCTTCGCTCCACTCCTTGATGAAGGGAGAGAAAAGGGAGAGTGTGCTTTCCCTGGCTCCGCAGAGGTTATGGCCGTCTTTATCCACCACCTCGATACTGGAATGAGTGAGCAGCTCAACCGTATCCTGTCCGATGAAGATCGCTCCTCGTCGGAGGAAAGGGTCAGAGACGTGATAAATGGATTCACTTTCGCTCTGGCACAGCTGCTGAATATTGATGAAAGGACGATTGCCGGCGTCACACTGGCGGATAAGATGTTGGAGCAGTACAGAAAGATACTAAAGGATGTTGCTGTTATTCATGACTGAGAAAAAGGCATTTTCAAGATTTTTAGTAATATGATTCGTCAAGGAGGCTAATAGATGTTATTAAAGATGCTAAAGAAAGATTTTCAGAGAAAAAAGCTTATAACTGTGGCGTTGTTTATTTTTATAGTGTTGCCGGCCTTACTTATCGCCAGTGGTTCCAACATGATCATTGAGTTGTCCAACTCATTGAATTACTTCTTTGCCCAGGCAAAGGTTCCGCATTTCGTACAGATGCACTCCGGTACGATAGATCAGGAGGCGATAAAGAAGTGGTCCTCTGAAAACAATCTTGTAAAGAACCAGCAGACTGTGGAGATGGTCAATATTGACGGATCCGATATCTATCTGGGTGACAACACCGTGTCGGAAGCCAACAGTGTTATGGATCTTAGTTTTATTAAACAGAACAACTCCTTCGATTTACTGCTTGACCTGGAAAATCAACCCGTTCAGGTTTCAAGAGGAGAGATTGCCGTTCCTCTCTACCACAGACAGAAAGGAGATATGAAAATTGGCGACATCGTCAGAATCGCTCATCAATCCTTTGTTATGGAGTTCAGAGTCACCGACTTTGTTCGGGATGCTCAGATGAACCCCTCCATTATTCATTCCAAACGCTTTGTCGTCCATGAAGTTGATTTTGAAACTCTTAAAAGGAACCTCGGCGAAGTGGAATACCTGATTGAATTTCAACTCAACGATGTAAGCCGACTAAGCGATTTCAGCAACGCCTATGAATCATCGAATCTGCCTAGAATCGGCCCGGCCATAAACTACGGCCTGTTTAAGATTATAAATGTGATAACTGATAGCATTGTGGCTGTTATTGTTATACTTGTAAGTCTTCTGTTTTGTATAATAGCTGTACTCTGTTTAAGGTTCACGATTCTGGCGTCTATTGAAGAAGACTACAGAGAGATCGGAGTCATGAAAGCCATTGGCATTATGCAGCGGGATATAAAACGAATTTACCTGGTCAAGTACGTCGTTATGGCGGCTCTTGCTGCTGTAATCGGATATGTTTTATCCTTGTTTCTTAGTGAATTGTTCACGTCCAATATTATGCTCTATCTCGGTTCCGCCCCGAAGAGTGTACCAGGATTTTTGATTCCTCTTTTAGCCTCCGGCGTGATATTCCTGATTGTGGTTTTATCCTGCATGATTACCCTAAGGAGATTCCGCAAAATATCGGCTGTGGAGGCGTTACGATCGGGGAATACCGGGGAAGCATATAAAAATAAAGGTTTTCTTTCTCTCAGTAAGACCAGGTTTTTTAGTACCAATATCTTCCTGGGACTAAGGGATGTTTTTCACCGATTCAAAATGTTCTGGTTGTTGTGCTTTGTCTTCTTTATTTGCACTTTTATCATCACCGTTCCGGTAAACTTTCTTAACACCATTCAATCTCCTGTTTTTATCACCTATTTGGGAATAGGGCAGAGTGATATACGTATCGATTTACGACAATCAGAAAATATGACTCAGCGATTTAACGATATGATCAGGTATATCGAAAACGATAAGGACATTACAGCATTTTCACCTATGATCACCAGTCGGTTCAAGGTGGAGGATAGCGATGGTGTTCTGAAAAACCTCAATATTGAAACAGGAGATTTTACCATTTTCCCATTGGAGTATCTGGCAGGCGCCGCACCCGTGCAGGACAACGAGATCGCCCTCTCGGATCTGAACGCGAAGGACCTGGAAAAAAGTGTTGGTGATACTCTCTGCTTAGTGGTTGGTGATCAGACAAAGGAGATGGTGGTGAGCGGCATTTATCAGGATGTGACGAGCGGCGGTCATACGGCAAAGGCGTCTCTACACCCCAATCATGAAGCGGTACTCTGGTACGTGGTAAATTTGAATGTCAAATCCAAAACTGTTGAGAAAGTCAACGAATACGCGGAGGCTTTTTATCCGGCAAGGGTCAC
>JAGLYY010000515.1 GCA_023131935.1 Spirochaetales bacterium
ATTATTTCGAAGAACTCCTGGAGCGCATCCGGGAAATCCGCACATTGGAGCAAATACGGGATGCGTTGTTACCAAAACTGATGAGCGGAAAAGTAAGGGTGGAGGTATAAATATAAAAGAAATAATAAACAACTTATTTATTGGGAATGATGAGGATTATGTAATTATCCATGCTTGCAAAACCTGTCATCAAAAAGGCGTAGGATATCGAGGGAATTTATCCTCAAATCACCCCCACTATCTTATCCTGGAACACAGTAATCATTTGTATTTAAATGTGGGTGATATGGATAGAGGATTGATGGCTAAATTCACTCATCCAATAATGAAATCGGCATTAAATTTCATCAAAACATATATTGAGGGTAAAAAAGTTCTAATTCATTGTAATCAGGGGCAATCTCGTTCGCCATCTATTGGCTTGGTGTATCTTGCTCAAAACGGTTTTATTAAAAATAGTACTTACTTAAAAGCAAAAGAAGAATATTTGGAACTATATCCTTCATATTTTCCAGGGAAAGGTATTGAGCTTTATCTGAATAATAATTGGGAGTGGGTGTTAAAACTATAGTTGAAGAAATTGTAAATGTAAAAAATCTTGGAATATTCTCAGATTATAAATGGGATTCAACTTTACCCTATTTCAAACCCTTTAATCTAATCTATGGTGAAAATGGTTCTGGTAAAACGACACATAACGGGTAAGGGATTTGACCCTTCACTTGTTCAGGAACACAAAAAATTTTGAATATATTTTAGAGATAATACCAAGGAGTATTCCCAGAAAATTATAACATATTATATAGAAGCAACAGGTGTTGATGAATCGTGAGTGAAAGTTTAATAGTCAACCACTAAACCAACTTCCTTTTATACACTTTAAACGCGGGTGACATGAAAATTATTAAGGAGTGCTGATTTATGGAGAAGTTGAAAAAAATAATAGAGCAATATGGGCAGTGGTCAGAATTAACAATATACACTGAAAGAATCGAAACTCATATTCATGCCGATTTCAGCCAGGCATTAGAAAATGCAAAAGCTCTGTTAGAAAGTATATCTAAAGAAATTTGCACCTTAAAAGGTGTTGAAATTGCACCTAACTCAAATATTAACAATGTATTAAAAAAAGGTTTTATAGCAATTGGATACAAAAGCAGTAGCTTGGTCACTCAAATTTCTTCTGCTTTAGCAACGATTGGTCAGCAAATGGGTGAACTTAGAAATGAGATAGGAGCAACTTCACACGGGAAATTTTTAGAAGAATTAAAAGAACGCAATAATAAAGTTGATGAACTGACAAAAGCATTTCTTATTGATACTACAGAGATTGTTGCTTGCTTTCTAATCAGAACATTCGAAAATGAAAATCCAAGGCTTAAAAGCGAAACAGTTGAAAGTAAATTAATGTATAGTGAAAATGAAGATTTTAACGAATTCTTGGATTATGCTTATGGTGAGTTTATAATGGGTGATTATTCATACACAGCAAGTGAAATTTTATATCATGTAGATTACCCAGCCTATTTAACGGAGCATAAAGCATTTATTGAAGATGAAGAAGGTGAAGAAGGTGAAAAATAGAATAACTGAAAACACGATAGAAGAATTCGCCATTGAGTTACTCGAAAAGTCAGGCTACCACTATATCTATGCCCCGGATATTGCATCTGATAGCGATACACCGGAAAGAGAATCTTTTGAAGATGTGCTTTTGTTGGAACGACTGCGAGCAGCTGTTGGTAGAATAAATCCTGATATTCCTGCGAAGGTGCGAGAAGATGCTATCAAACAAATACAGCGTTTGAACTCACCTGAACTCATAGCCAACAACGAGGCCTTTCATCGTATGCTTACCGAAGGTATAAGGGTAAGTTATCAGAAAGACGGTAACAGCAGAGGCGACCTGGTCTGGCTGATAGATTTCAGAAATCCTGAAAACAATGACTTTCTTGTTACAAATCAATTTACTGTTATCGAAAATGACATCAACAAACGCCCTGACATTATTTTGTTTGTGAACGGCTTACCTCTGGTCATTATTGAGCTGAAAAATCCTGCAGATGAGAATGCAACTGTCAGATCTGCTTACAAACAATTGCAGACATATAAACAAGCAATCCCAGGCCTGTTTACTTACAATGGCTTTATGGTTATTTCCGATGGTCTGGAAGCCCGGGCGGGCTCGCTTTCTGCCAGCTTTAACCGTTTTATGACCTGGAAATCATCAGACGGAAAGGTTGAAGCTTCCCCATTAATCGGGCAACTGGAAACCCTGATTAAGGGAATACTTAATAAACAAACTTTACTAGATCTTATTCGCCATTTCATAGTATTTGAAAAATCAAAAAAAGAAGACAAAGAGACAGGAATTATCATCATACAGACAGAAAAAAAACTGGCA
>JAGLYY010000516.1 GCA_023131935.1 Spirochaetales bacterium
TCAACGGTTTACGCGACCCGTAAGAACCACGGAGAGGCATTCTCTTACGATGCCTTTGGAAGAAGCTACGAGGGAAATCTGGAGTTTGCCCGGAATATAGGGTATAATGGGAAGCGTATGGACCCTATCATCAAGATCGTGAATTATGGGTATCGACATTACAAGCCGCTGATGAAGAGGTGGACGACCATTGATCCGATTCGTGACGGCCTAAATTGGTACGTTTACTGTAGTAATGACCCCATCAATTTCATAGATCTGTTTGGGCTATTAGAAAGTGATATTCAAGCTGCCCATGGTGTTAAAATTGATCCGTATAATCCTTCTGGGGATGCTTATCAGCCTACACTACCTATACCAGGGCCAACAGAAGAAGAGTTGAGAAATCAGGAAAGATTGGGATATGTTTGTGTATTAACTGGATCTGGAGGATTGATTTCTGGAATTCTTAGTGGTGTAAAGGACATTGCAACAGGAGGAGAAGTAAAAATATGGACGGCACTTAAAATAGTAGGTGCTGTCAAAGTTGGTGGAATCGGTCTGGAATTAATCGTAGCATCGCATCATGGAACTCTATTAGATATTAACTTAGGAATTTTGACACCGTGATTCAAAGGGGTTTATCTATGGGATATTCATTATTAATATTGGCTATATTTTTTGTTATAGCGGGTAGTAGAGGTTTATATATAAGCTTAAGAGAGAAAGATATCGGAAGTGTTGAGAGATTTAAATTTGTTAAAACAAGAAGTTTTAAAATCATTTCAATCATTGTGAATTCTATGTTGATTGTTTTTGCAATACTTCTAATTCTTGGTCTATTCTTTTACCGTCACTGATTTGATAAGTATTATTTCTAAACCTAATTTGGGGCAGTATTTTGTAATGGATGAAGTAAAAACCAGCTTTAAGGGATGATCAACCTAGCCACAAACAGTACATTTTCAAAGGAAAGAGTCCCAAAATTGGGATGTAGCGGCCGAGAAGGCCTTAATCCAGTGGGTGAAAGTCCCACCATGCCAATTGCCCGATTCAGGCATGTAGCGATACCACAGTTTCCGGCGGGTAACCCCGGATTCATTGCGTGGGGTATAAGTCCTAGTTGCCTTAAAGACAATGATCTTTAACGGTAAGTGCAACCCGGAGGGTGAGCAAGTATAGAAGTTTGAACATAAAGGAATTACTGCAGCTCCGAAAGTGGGACTGTCATTGAAGTTGCATTGTGACAACAAATTAGTGTGCCGAACCTCTTTCCAACAAGGTGAGGCTGATATCTTTCAGGAAGAAACGGGTAGTTGCACTGAAAGGACACTGCGGGGTAGGGGTACAGACGACTATACAAGGATTAAGGAGATAACATCGGGAAGGGCCAACTTCCAGCAGGGGAACATCCGCAACCTGCAAAGACCCCCTGGCGAAGAAAATAAGGAAGGGGGAGGATTTTGGTCTGGCTCATGGGCCCATATGAGCTATGAAGGAAGGGTAATGCTTTCTGACATTCTCCAATAAGAGAGAGTGCTTCCAATGGTAACACCGGAGGCGGGCAAAGGGGCCCTCGGTACAAGGCGGATACTGATACACATCGATGGTCAGGGCACAGAACCTGTAAGCCATATGATGTCTGTACGGTATCGAGTCTACCATCAAACCTATTTCGAAAGGGGTGCATGCAGGATGTTGGCTTTAGCTTCGTTGAAATAGTGGAAGGGCGGTAGAGGAAAGCTTTGATCGACAACCGGACTCGGGAAATCCGATTGTCCGGGATGGGAAGAGGGCTTCAGGGAAACATGATTTTCTACAAATCAGGAAAGAAAGAATCGGGTTTAGGGAAACCCGTATAACAAAATTCCGCCTGCTGAAATTGAGGTTCCGCGAAGCAGGGATAAAGAAAGGATTCTCTATACTTCTGAAGCAGAAAATGCGTGCGCCCTGATTCTACTCGGACTCTTTCTTTTGAAAATGAACTGTTTGTAGCTAGGCTCGGAAAGATTACATTTCATCTTTTAACGAAAGCAGCTTGTAATAATAGGAAAACCCTTCAATACTTTTATTGAGAATTTCTGGATCATTATGTACTAAAAATGTTTGGCTTTTATTGAGGATTTCTTCGTAGTTATCCCTATTAATATTCATATAAGCATTATAGAAAGATTTATGATCAACCTTCGTGCTTAATTGCCTCATTACCTTGTATTGCGCTAAAATATATTGCTTTTCGTTGGGCAAAGAATCTATGAAATCAATCAGCGTGTTCTCCCTAATTTTATTTCGGACTAACATGATCATTTTGTAATAATAATTATAGTCTATTGCAATTGATGCAACATATTCATAGTTTGGCTCTTTGTTTATTTCAGTGTACACATTAACAATTTCTTCTTGATATTTTGTAAATAATAAAATCTTAGTTATTCTGAAATATATGTCGCTAAAATTATACATTACATCGTATCCCATTGGGTTGGAATATCTGTATGGAGCAAAACACTTAACTCTCACGAGATTTAATAATTCATACACGAATACAGAATCATCTTGCATACTTAATAAGTTCTTGATTTCATCCTGAGTAATGTACTGACTGACATCCTTATCAGGAAAATTCTTTTCGAGTTCAGTTTCTAGTATCACTTTATAGCGTGTTGGCAGACAACCGACTGTGCTTAATAATATTCCAGTGCATAATATCGATATCCAAAATCTCATGGTCATAGTCAATTCCTTCGCTCAGTAAAGATCAAACATCTGAGTATTATTGTTCATCAGTTTAATCTGGTAGCTCCTTATAAGTTAAATCCTCTCCTTTATACCGCTTGCCTTCCTCATAGTATGGATTTTCCTTCTCACTGTATAGAAAACTTTTAAGCTCCTCTGTAGCTTTGGAAAATCTTTCAAATGCTGAAGAAAAATACTCACTATCTTCTTTATTGTATATTCCTACACCAATGCTTTCTAAAAATTCTCCTTCTGCATATTTCCATTCGGCAATTTTCATATTCCATTTGAAAGCTCCAGAACTCATTTCGCTTTTACCGCTCTCAGTATCCAATAATGCTAACAACGCTTTAACTTGCTGAAAATGTCCTGCTTGAGCAAGTACACCCGCTGTGATCACATCAATATCCATAAGCGCTGTCATAAGTATTGAAGTAATTCCCGTTTTTTCCAAAGAACCAACAAGTAAAGAGGGAATTGATTTAATTGTCTCTAAAATGGAACTATATTCCTGTTCTTTTTGACCACTCGTCCCTGTTGGATCTTTGTAAACTATAGGGTTATTAAAGCTGTAATGATAGATATTCAGGTTAACAGGATTAAACACCCCCCCCATCCCC
>JAGLYY010000517.1 GCA_023131935.1 Spirochaetales bacterium
AACAGATAGATTTTTTGGTCCCATGGGCCGGCCGACTTTAAGGATTTCCATGAGCTTTTTATTCTCTGCAAGGTGATCAGCTTCACTTAAATGACCGAATGCCTCATGAATAAAAACGGCAGCAAGCCGCTGGTTCAGGATCACGGGGAATGTGCCGCCTTCGCAGGAGGGGGCTTTTAGAAGATCAATGCTCCTCTGGCCTACTGTACTCACTTTTTCTTTAAGGGAGAGGAATGCGCTGTAATCGTTTGTTGATCGAACAGATTCCATTGCCCGCTGCACAAGGGAACCATCACCGGCAATTGCCACCACAAAACCTACAAGATTTGGACGCTCTTCCATAAACCAGGTGCCTTCACTGGAAGCAAACCAGACTGTTCGAAAGGAATCGGAATACCCCGTATTGGAGGACTGAATTTTCTCATCAAAGCCCAGAACTTCATTGTTCAGCTGTGTAAGGGTTTTCAACTTCTCATCAAAGCTTACCGTACGGAAATCATTCACCATAGTTACAGGATATTCTGCATCGATGATGGGGATTTCCGCGAGTAGTGTTTTTTCCCTTGCCGCATGCTTTGCATTTTCACATGCGGTTTTAACATACGAATCAAGATTCTCAAGATTGTTGAAGACTGAATAACCCCAACCGCCCCGGTAACAAGCCCGAACAATTCCACCTCGGGTGAATGTTGAGGCAGCTTCCTGAACCTCTTTTCCCTGATACATGATTCGATTCATTTCTTCTGTTTCATACCTGACATCACAATAATCGGCTGTATGCTTATTAACCGCATTAAACAGCCTGTCCCGGATGTCGGCATTTTTTGGATGTAACATACCTTTTAACCCCTCCGATTTTTTGAGTGGAATTGATTGTAAACTGTCTTGCGATTCTATTCCAGCACTTTTTTTCGCGCTGATTCCGCGGCTGTTGATTTAAAGTTAATGGAGGGAATAAAAAAACCGCACCATGAATTGCTGCTTGTACGTTGTAAATGAGTGTCTCATTATTCCTGCTCTCCTTTGGCGATTGTATTCAAGGAAGAAGCAGTTTTGAACCAGGTAATTCGTTACGGCCCTCGTGTTTCCTCCAGGTTTGCCCATCTTTGAAAGGAGAGCATCTTCCTCAAACCATGTCCAAAGCATTGGGAACCAGAAGAGCGGTGGTAGGAATCATCATCTGAAGAAGAATGAACAATCTGAGAATTCACTTCTTCTGTCTTCCAGCTCTTGTATCAGTGTCAATGGCAGCATGTATGAGCTCTGAGAAGGACTATTACTCGACACCTCACTCGAAAGTGTCGAAGAGGTCAACATAAAATACCGTGCCTTCCTCTGAGAAATCGATCATAACCCTGTGGTATTCATTTTCGAACATGAATACCGGTTCCTCGATATCCCAGCTGATGATGGCCCAGTACCAGTCCAGCTCCCTTTCGTTGAGTTTTCGCACCGTGACCGATGTGCCGCTGAAAAGGAGATTCCTCACCAGAGTGAGTGCTTGCGGAATCGAGTCACCTTTTATACCGGAACCTACAACAACGAACGGCTTATTGTCGGGTACATATATAATCAGCTTCGTATACTGGAGAGTGTGAAGCAGGCCGCTTTGCTTGAGTAACGTTGTAAGATGCGGACCGAGAATTACAAGCCTGTCTCCCTGCCTTTCGGCCATGCTGGAGGAATCTGATAGAGATCCAAAAAAATCATTAACCACGCTTTCGTTTTCATTTCCCGATAGAGGAATGTACATCACCCATTCCGGAATCACCATTTCCTCGTCCGTATTTATTACATATGGTTTACTCGGAAAATCACCTGCCAGGAAGATGCGCCTTATCTCGTCGATGTTTTTTTCTTCGATCGTGAATGGAAGATACGTACTCTCCTCACTGATCGTTGCTGCCTCGATCATCCACTGTTGGAGGAGCTCTACCAGCTCGGTATTTCCGTTCGCTAAGGCCATCATCAATGCCGTATATCCATCATTTGACTCAGCGCTGATATCGGCGCCATTCTCCAAAAGGAATCTGGCAACCTCGGTATATCCCGCCTTGACTGTAGCCATCAACACTGTCTGTCCATCTATCGTCCTTGCGGTAATATCTGCTCCTGCTTCCAGCAGCAAGCCGGCAACGCTTTTCTTACCCATCGCGGCTGCGAACATCAGCGCTGTAATACCGTCCGGATGCCTGACAGCGATGTCCGCTCCCTTCTCTAGCAGAAACCGCACAAGTTCTTCGTTACCTTCTATCGCTGCATCCATGAGTACGGTGAACCCATTGTTATCCTTTGCATCAATATCCGCTCCCGCATCCATGAGCTGCTGGGTAATCTGGGTATGTCCCTGCTTCAACGCGTACATTAACGCTGAGTGTCCATTATTGTCTCTGTGATCTACATCCGCGCCTTCCTCTATGAACAGGTGTACAACTTCCGCGTTTCCATGATATGAAGCGAAGATCATTGGCGTCGCGCCCCCGTTGTCCTGAGCCTTGACATCCGCGCCTGCGTCCATGAGCATCATGACAATCCTGGTATCCCCGCTCAACGATACAGACATCAACGGAGTCTGTCCGTGCGCGTTTCGGGTATCAATTGCTGCTCCGTTCTCTATGAGCAGCCCGACAATATCCGGATGTCCATAAGTTGAGGCGAAAAATAGCGCGGTATTGTCATCATTGGCCTGAGCGTTCACATCCGCTCCTTTCTCAATTAGAAGCTTCACAGCATCCGGAAGGCCATATTGGGATGCGTACATTAATGCCGTTTGTCCATTATTGTTTCTCGTGTGAATGTCTGCTTTTTGTTCAATTAGAAATCCGGCGATATCCGGATGTCCACCTGCCAGCGCGTCCATGAGTGCCGAGTTTCCGCTGTTGGCCTGGGCATTTATATTTGCTCCCGCCTCTACAAGAATC
>JAGLYY010000518.1 GCA_023131935.1 Spirochaetales bacterium
TCCGGTTTTGGAGACCGGCGCTCTAGCCATTGGAGCTACTGGCCTATGAAATTTCTATTTAACCTTTGTTTCCTTGTGAAGGGTGTGCTTGCGATCGAACTTACAATACTTCATAAGCTCAAGCTTACCTTGCATGTTCCGTCTATTCTTTTTCGTAGTATAGTTACGCCTGTTACATTCAGTACATTTAAGCGCAATGAGCTCTACCGCTCCCTTCTTGCTTTTAGCCATGGTCAGCAACTCCTATGACAATGCCTCCGAAATATTTTCCCGGAGGGATAAAAAAAGAGCCCTCGATCGGACTTGAACCGATGACCCCCTCCTTACCATGGAGGTGCTCTACCGACTGAGCTACAAGGGCGTTCAACATTGGTGGCGCAAAACTACCAAAGTTACCGGTTTTTGTCAAGAGACTCTAGGGAGAGATGGCACATTTTTTGCATACCAATACCCCCGGGGATACGATTGGAAAATACTTACCCCGGCTCACCCAAGAATAGGCTTTTCGTGCAGTCTGGTCAAGTGCTTCTCCTTAATCCCGAAGGCAACCTCAAGGATCTCATCAATGTTATCGATGGACAGAGGGATACCCGGTGTGATAGAAAATGAGTAATGGACATCCGCAAAATGACACTGCCCCTTAAACGGGGGAAACAGCCCTGCACCATCATCTTCAGAAAAAACCAGAAATATATAAACATCCGGATCACCCGTGAGGGACAGGTCATCCTGTCCGCCCCCCGGGGAACCACAATGAAAGAAATAGAGGCGGCAGCTTCCCGAAAGCTCAACTGGATCGAGGGGCATATATTAAAACTCGAGAAAGGTTACGCCGACCTCGACCCATTGAAACAATTGTTCCTCATGGGAAAGTCTCTTACGGTAGCAATCGCTCCTTCTAATAAGAAGCGGGGCCGAGTGGTCCTGGATGCCGCAAACGAAACCCTCATCATCGAATTAAAACATCGCAGCCGGGTAACTTTAATGTTGCTTCTTAAAGGATGGCTGGAAAAGACCGCGCGCCGGTATCTTCAGGAGCGAGTGTCTTATTGGACCAGGGAAACGGGTATTTCAATAAACAGGGTGTTTTTCCGGAACCAGCACACCAGGTGGGGCAGTTCTTCGGGAAGGGGAAATATTTCGCTGAATTGGAGGATTATCATGATTCCCCCTCCAGTGCAGGATTACCTCATCATCCACGAGCTCGTTCACCAGGTCCACATGAATCATTCGCACAAATTCTGGAAAAAAGTAGGATCATACTGCTCCGAATACCGGGAACATGATAATTGGTTGAAGAAAAACAGTATCCTCATGGGGCTTTTCCGGGGACAGGGCCCTGCTTCTTCCTACCCTTCCGAGGAGGCGCTTAAGAGACGTTGAATCATCCGCCGGTTATCGAGCAGGGCAGAGAGAGAGCGGCCATGATGCAATCGGGAAATAATCCTGGCGAAGAGATGGGAGACGCTCGCGCTTATATACCACTCTCTATTCAGAAGAGCATTATCGTGATAAACACCGTTGGTACCGATAATCCGGTAAAACAAACCATCAGCGTAGGCTTTATCAAAATGCTCGATAGCTCCAGCATTAAAGAGAGGCAGACTGATTCCACAGATTACTTTTCCGGCACCCGATTCTTTTAGGAATTGTATTGCTTTGATGAGGGTCCCACCGGTGCCGAGCATATCATCCGCCATAAAAACAGTTTTCCCACGGACATCTCCGAGGAGCTTGACGGTTTGGATATTACTCTTTCCAGCACTCTGGGTGACCCTGGAATAATCCCTTTCCTTGTACAAAATCGCCAGGGGCCGCTGGAGGTTACCGGAGTAAAACTTATTTCGGTCCACAGCCCCGGTATCCGGGGAAACAACCACAAGGTCTTCTGATTTCAGATCTATCAGTTGGCTGAGCTTCCGAAGGACTTGATATGAACCATGAAGATTCTCCAGGCTAGTAGTCCGGAAACTATTCTCGATTTCCCGGGAATGGATGTCGAGGGTAATAATCCTGGACACCCCCATGTATTCGCATACATGGCTAAACCAGCTCGCTGTAAGACTCTCCCGTGTCTTTTTTCTATGCTGTCGTGAATAGGGAAAGGCGGGAAGCACCAGGGTAATACTGTTTGCCCCTGCCTGATGGGCAGCGTCAATGGTTACAAAGAGAGCCATAAGATGATCGTTCACGCTTAAAATATGTCCTTCGTCGGATCCATTTAATTTCAGGGGATAATGGTTCTCAACATCCTGGATGATAAAAAGGTCCATTCCCCGGATAGAGGAAAGGATTTCCATTTTAAACTCCCCGTTTGCGAACCGGGTAAAACTTGTGGGAATTTTAAATCCGGGAGGAACATACCGGTCGATAGGCTCCGAAACCTGGATTTTTGTTGAATAAATGTCCGAAGCTAAGTTAATTTCTCTGATTGCCGCCTCTTTTCGAATTCCATATTTTCTGGAAATGAGATCAGCCATTCTGTCATATTTTTTGCTATAGAGGTTCCTGAGGTGGGGAATAATTCCCTGAGCGAAAGCCTCCCCGCCGGGACAAGCAAGAATTCCCAGACTTGCCGGTTTGGATATACTCATGAGTTGCCTCTTGCTATCGATTGTTTTCCTTCTGTATGCCCCGACCATATCATAGTGGAGGGGGTTCTCCAACCCCTTTGGAGA
>JAGLYY010000519.1 GCA_023131935.1 Spirochaetales bacterium
AAATCAGTTATTATCCAGTACCTGCCGAACTGTCCTGGTAAGATCACCCACTAAAACGGGCTTTAAGAGGAAAGCCTTGACCCCAGGAATATCTGCCTCTCTTTCAGATGTCTTTTCACTGAAGCCAGTGCAGAGGATAACCGGAATATCATGCCGGATATTCAAAAGCTCCCTTATCAATTCTTCACCTGATATATCCGGCATTGTCAGGTCGGTAATTACCAGATCAAACCCGTCGGGCTCTGCGCGAAATGCTTCCAAGGCCTCCCTGCTGCTTGTCCAGTCCGTAACCTGATATCCAAGCCGTTCCAGTATCTTCTTTTCCAGGGAAACAATCATTTCTTCATCATCAATCAGCAGAATCCGTTCACTGCCCCCTTCTGATTTTTCCACGGGAACTGCTTGTGTTTCCGCGCCTTTTGCGTCAATTAACGGCAGGAAAATATGAAAAACGCTTCCCCTGCCCGGTTCACTATATACTTTCAACTCCCCTCCACTTTCTTTAACAATTCCATGTACAACTGCTAACCCCAAACCGGTTCCTTTCCCATTCTCCTTGGTGGTGAAGTAGGGGTCAAAAATCCGCCTTAACACTTCAGGCTCCATACCGTGTCCCGTATCAGAGAGCGTTAACTTTACATATCGCCCGGCCTTCAAACTAAATTTATTAAGCACATCACCCGGCTGCACTTCCATTTCCGCCAGAGTCACTTCAAGCCTGCCCCCAGTTTCTTCCATGGCATGGTAGGCGTTTGTGCACAGATTCATTACTAGCTGATGTATCTGGGTGTAATCGGCCATAACTAACCCGCAACCCATGTCTATATTCTGACTTATCTCAATGGTAGCAGGAAGGGAAGACTTGATAAGCTTCATCGCTTCCTGTATGACAGCCTGAACCCTCAATGGTTTAAATTCCTGTGCCTGCTGCCGGCTGAAGGTAAGAATCTGCTTAACCAGCTCTTTAGCCCGTATTGCCCCTTTTAAAATAGCAGCTATTTCCTCCTGCAGTTGGCTGCCCTCTTCAACATCATCCATGGCCAACTCTGTATACCCGATAATTGGCGAAAGGATGTTGTTAAAGTCATGGGATATGCCACCGGCTAAGGTGCCTATGGCTTCCATTTTCTGGGCCTGCTGGAGTTGACCCTCAAGCTTTTTTTTCTCTGTAATGTTTATAAAATTGATTAGCAGACATTCTTTCCCGCTCAATTCGGTAAGTACAATGGTTTTTATAATAGGGACTTCTCCGCCATCCGGTCTGAATAGTATGCTCTCTGAGTTATCCCCTTGCTGCATAAGATCAGTAGTCGAACACGTTCCCTTCCCATCAGGGTAAAAATATTCATTGCATATACGGCCGATAATTTGCTCTTTTGGTATTCCCATCATTTCAACGGCTGCATTATTAGCATCAAGGAATTCGTGCGTTTCAGGATCAACGATTATAATTCCTGTTTGTACAGAATCCAGTATCGTGTCTAGAAACTCTTTGCGCTTTCGCAGAGATTCTTCTGCTTTTCTTCGTTCCGTTATATCATGAGTCGTTCCCTGGAAACCAATAGCATTCCCTGCATCATCCAGTAATACTTTCCCCATTACTTCACCGGGGACCTCTTCTCCATTCTTATGATAGAAACTTGTTTCAAATACAGCAGTCGTCTTATCTGACAAATCGGCCAGAACATCAGCAATTATTCCCTTCATTTTATCCATTTGTTCCGGTGGACTATGCTCCGCTAACTTGCTTCCTGTCCACTCTTCAGGTGTATATCCGAGATAATGGAAAATGGCCTGGTTGATATAGGTAAATTCCAGATTCATATTTAACGTCCAGATACAATCAACTGTGTTCTCCGCCAATAAACGGTACTTCGCCTCATTTTCCAGCGCCTCTAGCTGAAGTTTTCTCTCTTCTGCATTTTCCCTTTCAATCTGCAGATTTGCCGCCGATAACTCCCCGGTCAACTTCTGTTCATTTCTAATACCCCTTTCCAGATTGTGGATCAAAACTAACAGAGCTACAGTGACTATTGAATTCAGAAATACAAAGGTCGAGCCTGAGTTTTTCCATATCTCCACCGCGTAGGGTGTTCTCGAGGCCCATTCCAGGCGGCCTGTGCTTGCAAGTAAGCTCACAATAACTATTGTGCAGATGTTCAGCGCCAGGGCTGCCAGACCTGCTTTAGAGCCTAAAAGAATAACTGTGACTATAGCAAAGGCAAATAGATAGATGCGGCCGCTGCTTATCGGTCCAATTGTCAGCAAAGGCATAATCCCAAATGAGTAAAAGAGAGCTATACCGATCCAGGCGCGGATATTATAGGGTATAAAGCGACGCAATAGGGTGATGACCAATAGCAATAAATAACCCAGGGTGTAGACGGCGAAATGCAGCCAACGCTCTTCCCGGAATAATTGAATTACGACCAAAACAT
>JAGLYY010000052.1 GCA_023131935.1 Spirochaetales bacterium
TTCCGGCTGCCATGAATAACTTAATGAGTCAGAACTATAATTCGTCCGACGATACAACAAGGACATCATAACTGCCGAACAAAGCGTTCGAGAAGCGACTTCGAAACCCACGCCGAGCGCGGCTTCCGAAGCGTCTCAACGCAAACGTTATGCATACTGATAATAAAGGAACAAAGAGGTTTTGATACTTAGTAGGAAATAATCAGCAGAATTCAATAAAAAGCTCATGCAATATGGCATTATATACATAGCTCATAACGCAAGGGATGGCGACTCCGTGTTCAAAGTTGGAAAGACAGAACGCTCTATTGATGAGCGAATGAAGGAGTTAACGTCCTCGTCATCTAATTTAGGCACTTATTCAGCAGTAGCATATTTTGTAGTAACTGATATTGAATTGGCAGAAAAAGCATGCCATAAAAGATTGAGTCGATATAGAGTACAAGACAATCGTGAATTCTTTGATATTCCACTGCCAAGATTACTTAAAATTGTAAAAGAAGAAGTTTCGCATTTTACTGTTAGTAACTCTATTCCTGAATTACCTCAAGACCCTACTTTGATTAGTAAGAAATCGGTGAGCGCAAGAGATCTTTTGAAAGCTGCTAGACAAGATAAACATGCAAGAGATAAATCTTGGGATCAAGCTTATAAAGAATCTATCAGTACATTTAGACAATGGTGCGAGATCATAAAGAAAAAAGCGCTAGAGGCGCGTAAGGAACTTCACGATGAGGACATAATTAAATGGGAAATCCCTGAGTCTATTGATATAGACAATTATGTTAGGTCAGCATCATGGATACAAATGAATCGCCTTTGTTCAGTACTCATTCTATCAAAGTTCGCTAACAAACCTCTTGTATTAAATCGTTCAGGCGTTCGTGGCGGCTCATGTGGTACGTTGGATCTCTCCCATGCTATCTCATCGAAAGTTACGAGCACTCATGAGGACTTAGAGTTCATTAGCTGGAAAGAATCTGATGATGGAAGAATTGGGAGTATCACTTTATGGGGGCATATAGACAATAATTCCATGGACGATAGAAAAGATGGTAATATGCCATCCCCCCTTCTCCATTTAGAAGCCAAGCGAATTTATTACGATGATTATCATCACGATTTTAAAGATTACTCCCAAAGAAAAACTTTCAACGACCCGGAGGAGGCGTTAGAAGTATTTTTATCCATTCTAGCAGATAATATTGCTAGGCCTCAATATGATGTTAGAACTCAAAATGGTTTTAGAAAGTCACGTCATGTCGAATCGTATCCTCGTATTAATGATAGTGGTGATTTTAAAATGACTTTGTTGGAAGACGATACGTAATAAAAATAAAAAGCATAACAACAGCATGCATTGAATGCTCAACCTTAAGACCCTTTTTGAGTTTGATTAGTTTGGGATTTGCAAACGATTTTAAGTGAATTAATATGGTACAGGTTGAGCATCATTGATGCAGGCGTTAGAAGGTTTCAAATAGCTATGGAAGATATAACTTCCAAAAGAACCGAAACAAATAAGGTTAAGTTATCCTTCTTTGCAGAGGATATGCTTCGTCATATCCTTGGTAATTACTATACCAACTGGCACGGGTATGAGTTAACGGAGCGTGAATGGAAACACATTCTTAGTAAATTAGTAGCAAAAATGGAGATAGCTATCGAAGTTAATCTACTTACAGACAATATTCACTATAAACGGATCAATTTTCAGCTTGACTGCATGAAAGGGTGTTTATCAGAAAAAGGTAATGCTGACCCAGAACATGTTATTGCTCTTATTGGCTTATGCTTTGAATTACTTGGTGGCCTTCCTGACAATCGGCGGCGAAAACACGCAAACAAGAAAAATTACTTCGATTTATCTGCTAAAAGGTCTGTGCATTTTATACAAAGCCTCAGACAAAAAGTAAGAGTTATTCTACAATCTGCCTGGTATGAGCCTTTTAAAGATTTCTACTCGCATGGTGACATTCATGACAAATATTACTTGGATTTTGGTTGCAGATCTCAGGAATTTATCGATTGGTATAAGACTGAGTTTCCCCAATTATATGCAAAACTCTTCTAACCTGTCACTGGAGAGGGACGTGAAAAACGCTGGCGCGTTTTCATGCCCCTCAGATTATCTTTCGGTTCATAGCAGATAAAGCATGAGATACTTCTTCGCAAACGGTTTCAACCCTTCGCCGCATCCCCCGAAGATGCGTCGACACAGGTACAACGAAATTCATTTCAGTCGTATCGCAGGAGAAACGAGACAAGAGAGGACGACAAGATATCAAGAAGCCAATGTAGAGGTTCCCAAGCTAGGAGAAACAATATTCCTCCAACGGCCCGGTATTGGACGTATATCGGTCTTCGTGCACGGTGCATACGATGCGTTCATCATGGTCGTCGCCTCCAGTCAACGTAAAGCCTACCTGCTGGCCAACGCCCTCCGCGCCGCCGTGACATGCTTTCTCGGCGACCCACCATTGGAGCAATACAGCGGGTATCTTCTTGAGCTCAGGAAGAAGCCCTCACAAGATATGGCACGTCGTGAGATCGCGGATTTGATTAACCTGCCTCTTTCTCGCGCGAGAGACGAAAACCTGATTTTGGAACAGGAACTCGCCTCTGGTGCTGGAATCAACCACATACAGTTGTCTCAAACATGCAACATTGTCGCAAGAGCTATAAATCACCCCCGCCTACTTGACGCGCTAATGCACCTTGAGTACAGCCGCACTTTGGTTTGGGGTCTCATGGTAGGATCGTTCTACGACAGTCACTACAGTCGAGACAGACAAGAGCTAACCCGGTATCAACTTGAGCACTCATATCTTGAGAACCGTTTTCGATACGACTCTGCTTTTCTATCAGCTTTCCGAGGGCTGGAGTGCGTGCTTGGCAAGGCGGGCTTTAGGCGTTCCGATATCTCAAGGCTGCTGGCCAAGACTGATCGTGAGTTTGGAACATCGTTCTCAATGTCGAAGCACAGAGCGTGGCACGAGATGTTCTCAAGCCGTCGGAAATGGTGGAAGCACGAAGACATCATATCGTACTATCTAGAACTCAGGAATTCAGTGTCCGCTCATGGAAACCCATCACCACCGCATATTGTCATGGAAGACCAGGTCTTCGAGATTCAGTATTTACTCCAGAGCATGCTTGGAGATATCCTTATTCCCGAAGAAGATGAAGGAACCGAACCAACGGATTCAGCCGACTCAGAACTTACCCAAAGAAAGTGGACACCAAAACATAAAGAAAGGGAGGTGTCCAAATGGCAAGAATAAAAGGACCAAAGAAGACAAACAGATATCCGGACGAATTTAAGATCAAGGCAGTCCAACTTGCTGATCATGTTGATATTCTAGCTAAGGATGTGGCAGAGGATTTGGGTATTCACCCAATAACGGGGGACGGGCTTAAATAATTCAATAACTTTTGAAATTGAAGAATAAAGGGTAATTGTGCGAGAATATTATGATGTAACGATTTTGCTATAAACCTATCCTGCTTAGGATCCACATGAAAATTTCACAATGCGATTGCTAATCAGAAGTTCTCCCATCCTTGGAGAATATCGATTACTTCATCTCATCATATCTTTATCTTTCCTTATGCAAAAAAATCAAAATCAGCTCGTGATATCTTGCCAATATCTCCAGGCTCCATGACATTGAGATATCATAAAAATATCCCGCATCTTTAAACTTCTCAATTCATCCACTGCTTAAGGCTATTCTTTGATTTCATATCCGATAGCCTTATAGCCGGCAAGCCGCCTTTTATACATTTTACCAAGCACTGGTACATAGTGGTCAACATAGTCATATATTATGACTTCCTTTTTCATATAATGCAGGCGATGAAGTCTCCCTGCATATTGAGAAAGGGTGCCTCGCCATGAAACCGGCAGTGCGAGAAATAAAGTATCCAACCGTGCATCATCAAACCCTTCACCAAGGTATCTTCCTGTGGCGATGATTAATTTTTCCTCGTCCTTTGGAATGCTATCCATTTCTTCTGCGATTTGCTGTCTCTCCCTTTGACTAGCCCCTTCCTTTAGTCTTTGTCTTGTAATCATTGGAAAATATCCAATCTTTGCCATCTAAAAACTAAGACAGTTATTAGATAATTTATGTCAAAAATTGGATAATGTCAAATCTTCGCCACATAAAAGCAAAATATTCACACCTGGGATATACTTTGGGTAGGCAAGTGAAAAGAAAAAAGGCAGGAAGTAAAAAAGGCG
>JAGLYY010000520.1 GCA_023131935.1 Spirochaetales bacterium
CTCAATACTTCCGGGATCTCCTCTGCTCTCATCAAGGTGGCCCCTAGCTGCTGGGTCATGCCAGTGGTTCCCAAAAGCCTCTGGAAGCGATTTGTTATTTCATCTACGCCAAATCCCTTCCTTACGTCTGCTATTTGTTCTGCCGTAAATCTCCTTTCTTTTTCTTCCTCTTCAAACTCGGCCCCTGTTCCCAGGAGTCCCATTCTCGACAACCCTTTTCTCTTGGCTTCGATCCTGCCTCTCTCTCCACTCTGCACTCCCTTTACTGTTTGGGAGATAATAGCTTCCCTTTCTTCCGGAGTGTATCCCTGGGGGTACTTGAAAAGAAAACCCATTCGTTCCCGCAGTCCCTTTAACAAAGGCTCAAACTCTTCAGACCATTGAAATGTTTCGTTTGGCATTATCCACCTCCCTGTGCCGACTGCGGCCAACCCCAGTTTGCAGTACGAGTCATCTGGTTTTGGAGTGCCTCTGCTACAATAGGATTAAACTGCTGGAATTGATCTGCAAAATACTGTTGTTGTGGCTTGATCATAGCCAGTAATTCTTCCATCATCCTTCTTTGTCTTTGTGAAGAAGTCTCTCCGAAAAGACCCGTAGAAGTTAATAACGATAGAGCTGCAGGAATTATTATGGCCCAGGGAAGCCCTGCTGTTGTGGCGGTGCCGGCGCCAGCGGTAGCCCCTCCTGAAGCAAATGCTGACATAGGAACTGAGCTCATTTTGACCTCCTAATTTATTGATTCAAGTTTCATTTGAAAGAAATCAAACTTTCCTACAATCTCATTTTTTGAAGCAGAATCATCCGCATCAGCACCATTCGCAACGTAAAGCCCCACGCCAACACCTGATATGCTAAATGCCGTCCACCCAGAACCCTGATGGTATAAATTAACCCAATTCACCCCATCTATGCTATAATCGAAATAAACATTTAAAGATGCATAAGCAACACAACCTACTCTAATTCGTAGCCAGACAGGCAAATCTGTAATAGCAGTCGTAGCTAAATTAGAATAAGTATTTTCAACAACACATATCCCGTTTATGCTTTCACCATCATCTCGTTTCCTTCCAATTGCGTAAGAGAGATTATTACCAAAACCTACTGGTCTTTTTGAGATAAAAAGTCCTGCAAAAGTGTTGTCATTTGGAGTCCCAACATCATCAAGCCGAGTTATAATCTCACAAGGAAAACAGAGAGGACTCATGAAAATTCTGGGAGCCTCATTATTTGAACTGTCCCATTTTCCGTTTTTAGTAGCAAGAACCGCCAACTGATACTTCCCCCCTTCCTCTGTTCCTGTTTTGCCTACTTCAGAAACCTCTCCTAAAAACAAACGCCATGCCCAAAACTGACTGGCATCAGCAAAATTATCGATGAACTCAAGTGCACCTACTTGGATTATTTTCTCGTATATATACTTGCTTTCAACTATATACTTGATTATTTTTTCTGGAATAACTAGATTTTCAGGCAAATTTATCTTGTCGTGAGAACCCCTGAATAGGTTATGCTCTTTTTCAAATATTTTAATAAAATCAAGAAGATGCTGTTCATCTAAAACTTTTTTGACAATATTTTTTACTTGTTCTTCATCTATCATTTTATTCAGCCCTTATAGTTCTTTTTCCTGGCCTTGTTTTTATGTAAAGCCAAAACTTTATTACCTGCAATAAATCACCAACATCTTCCGTATTTATTAGCTCAAAAGAAAAGAAGCTGCCTTTAG
>JAGLYY010000521.1 GCA_023131935.1 Spirochaetales bacterium
GTGGTAGGATAAGCATGTCTTTTCATAAGGAGGGTTCCCCTCTTTGTGTTTTTTTTGCCCATGGGGTTGTTGGTAGCAGCCTCATGGACTTTTCTTTTGCCCTCAACTCGGGCAAAATACCGGAAAGCCGGTGGTTTTCAAAAGTGTGTCAAGTGGTCTTATATACCATCAAAGTTAAACTTATTATACATGTGTTGTATATCTATGTCAACCAATCTGTAATCGGATGTATAATGTTTTGCAATGGATGATGAACAGAAAGGCGTTTTCAACCAAAACCTAATTCGTCTCAGAAAGGAAAGAGGGCTTACGCAACAGAAACTTGCGGTTCTGTCTGGAATAAGTCAGCGAATGATTGCCTATTATGAATCAGATGAGCTTGTAAATCCCCCCATGGAAACAATAGGGGCAATAGCGAAAGCTTTAAATGTGAACTTCGAAGATCTCGTAGGCTCGAATAAGCCTTCACAAATCCAGAATGAATTTTTACAAATCGATTCTAGAACTCTGAGTAAAATTAAAATGATCTTATCTCTTCCCAAAAATGAGCGACACACTATTTACAGTATCGCAGAAGCATTAATTGCAAAACGAAAATTATCGGAATCTGAAAACAATCAAAATGAACTAAAAAAAGAACTTTAGGAATAATCCACCCACAACCCTCGGAAGGAACCGGCTACAGGCGCTGCTCCTGCAGCAATTCATTTTTAACCCAACCGCAAAGCTGAAAACGATCTCCTACACCTATCAACGCACCCGGCCGGCAAGCTTCGTACAATGCGCACATTGTAACGGAAACTTGCCTCTCTTCACGCAGCGCCTTCCGCCGCCCTTCGGGTTCGTCTAACGGAGTTAGACGAAATTCCTTCCGGACAAGGCCACGCTTCTACTCGGCATCCATGCCTCGCCCCCGCGCCATACGCTTCCCGTACCGTTTCCGAAAGATCAAACCACCTCATGTACCCCAACAAGCGTGTTGGATCGTTCCCAGGCAGTATAACCCCCGGAGAGAGGGGGACCGGAGGATTTTGCTCCTCACAACTCGGGGAGCAAAATCAGTAGGTCCACCGCACATAGGGGTCTAAACGAAAAGAACAATCTTCATAACTGTAGAAACAACCCGCAGCCTCTGCCGGAGGCAGTGGCGGGGATAAATCCGAAAACGCCGGTTGTTTTCCAAAACGACATACCCGCGTGGGTTGCGCACTTGAATGGATCCAACGGAAGCCGACCTCTCCCCGCCGTCTGGGCCTTCGGCCCTGGGGGCGGGCGCTTTTAAGCAATACTCATCTTGTATACGAAAAATTCCGTTGGCCTGCTCCCCGGTCTTCCGGGGAGATGCCTGAAAAAAAAGACCCGCAGGGGAACAGAATATACGTTATCGGGCGGAGGGCCGAAGGCACGGAGCGAACAGTAGGCAGGATGCCGTACTGCCGATCAACGCATGTTCTGTTTAGCTCCGAGGCAGGGATGCCGAGGAGCGACCTGCGGGTTGATTGCCGGGAAACCTAACGGGTCCCGAAGAGTGCCGTCAAAACACAGGGCATCGTTAATTCCCGGTTCCTGTTGTCACCGAACACTATGATGACCCTTATTTCATCTTCCTTATACAACTCAATCCAGTAATAGCCGGAATCCGCCATCTTGTTTTGAATCTGACATACAAGTGCTTCCGGTTCAAACCATTTAACAGATTCACGAAGTAATTTTTCCTCATTTGATTCGTGAAATTGCAAAATTACTTAAACCTCAATTACAGTTAAAAATCAACTCCCACAGTCTCAAGTAGAAAAGCCCCGTCCCAAAATTGGGACAGTTTGTTTTGAAAATGTACTGTTTTTGGCTCGGCGGCTTTTCAACGGTTGGAGTCAAATGTCATACAAATACTTATTTTTCTGGCCCTGAACGTCTTAAATATATATTTTCTTCACCTAAACGTACATCATAGATAATACTTTCAAGCGGATATTCAGCTATTGATGACAATCCTTTCCTAATATGATAATCCTCAACTGATTCAAACCAAATTACATCTCTTTCCTTCCAATGAATTAATATCCTTGATTCTACTTCACTGAATATGTTTTTTACGTCAATTCTGAAAATATTTTCCGATATTTCAGATATAGAATTAATTTCATAAGTTTCAGATCCCGTGTAAATATACAACGTTTCTATTTGCTCTCCAAACAAACCCCAATCTATCATAACCGACATTTCCCTAACAATTTCGCCTTTGCCCCATGAAAAATCCCATTCCATTCCTAGGTCATTATGAATACTAGGGAAATCCCAAGAACCGAATATTTTCGCATAAAAATCACATGAATAGCCTTGTACATTCAGTTCATTAGGTTCATTGTCTTGTGCTATGACCGGTACTATATAAATTACGAACATTATAATTATAAAAACAGTGTATCGTTTCATTAATTTGACTCCTAATGCCCTTATTGTTGAGGTATTACTGACATATAACGTAAATCCTCAACTTCATTAGCCCCCACAAAATTCGATAGATGATGATATGGATCCCAAGTAAATTTCCCTACTGTATTTCCTAAATTGAAATGCTTCACAGTTACAGACATTCCATATCTTGTAGCATATTTAAATTCTGCATTTGGGATATCACGTTTTACTGCTCTTAGATCAGGGCGACCTAATCGCCTCAATGTATCATTTGCAACGGCTTGCATAGATTTCACAAAATAATCACTTCTTATTACTTTATTCTGGATATGTTCTTTTGTAGCCATATTAATCATTGAGAGAGGCATAGGTCGTCCAAGACCAAGCTCAATTCCAGCCTGGGTTGATCTATAAAGACATGCTTCAGAACCTTCAGGTGTCAATTCAGTCTGTAAATGAAGCGATGATAATAGTTTTTCGTAATACTTCTTTTCCAATTCATTAAAGGCTGCTGCCCATTCTTCATCTGAATTATAACTACCATGATTCTTTATAATTGCAAGCATTTCGTCATCAATCGCAGCTAATTCACTATAATTAGCAATTTCGCTTTCACTAAGTCTGTAACCCCTCATATAACTGAATTTCTCTTTAACTTCCGCTTCAGTTTTTCCTAACTCCATTGGTACGTTGGTTTCTTTATCAAGTTCAATTCTTCCAGAAGCTTCATCATCACCTTCATAAGGGATATAAAGACCTGTGGGATCAGTATACCTAAGCGGATTACTCGAACAGTAAGCATACCAATTCAACCCACCTTCGCCATTCTTCCCCTGAGCAACTTCTTCCTCCTTTTGGGGCCTTTCAGCAGTAAGAAGAAATACAAACCATTGCCAGTACAAGTAATCTTGAATTATTTCTTTGTATGCTTCTATTACAGATAAGGAAATATACAGCGAGAGGACTTTTTTTCTTTGTTTTTGACACAAGTGCGCTTTTCTATTCACTCTGAGAGGATTCTACCCCCTTATCATCTCCTTTGACAAGTTAAATCTCTTCCCTGTATAACTCATTCTCCCGCGGGTGATACATCCGGTGCACCTTCTTGAGTCCTTCGATTATCTGCCGGGTGTAAACTACCGTTGTTTCAAGGGAATCATGCCCGAGTAGTTCCTGCACATACCGAATGTCAGCTCCGTTCATGAGAAGATGGGTGGCGCAGGAATGGCGCAGCGAGTGGGGGCTTACTCCCTCCTTCTCTATTCCCGCCAGATTAACATAATGTTTCAGCCTGTAGCGGACCAGGCCCGCCGACAGTCGTGACCCCATCCTGTTTAAGAAAAGAGCCCCGTCATCATGGATGTTTGTTTTCAAGAACCAGGCCCTCGCTTCCTTTATCCACTTCCACATGAACTTTCTGCATACCTGTCCCAAAGGTACTATCCGGTCTTTTCTTCCTTTTCCCTGCCGTATCATCACCTCATCAAGTGAAAAGTCAATGTCCTGTACATCAAGACTAACCGTCTCACCGATGCGGATGCCCGATACATACATCAGTTCAAAAAGGGCGCGGTCCCTCAGACCAAAGCCGGTGCGCGCTTCAATCGAATCAAGAAGCCTTTCGGTCTCTTCCTCGCTTAAAACTACCCTGATTCCCGCTTTCTCTTTTATGTAGATATCCGTCAGCTCCATGGGATTGTCCAGGATCATCTCATGCCGGTAAAGGGCGTAAAACAGGTCGCCCGTCGTGCTGTGGGCCGTAATAAGGGTGGACTGGGAGTAGCCTGAACTTTTCAGCATAAGAAAATACTCCTCTATATCGCCCGCTGTGACATCCCGCGGGTCCCCTTTCCCTCTGCTTTCAAGAAACCTAAGCAGCCGTTTCAACTCCTGACCCTTGCGTTTTATGGTCGACTCTTTAAGTCCCCTGTTTACAAGGTGTTCATAAAACAGATGCCGCGCTTTTTCCATGGTCTCGTTTTCTCTCATTCTCTACCCCTTTCCCTGGGGTGGCAGCTCTCCACCACCTTTTTAAGGTCTTCCTTCACCACATGGGTATACACTTCTGTTGAAGTAATCTTGCTGTGTCCGAGCAAAGCCTGAACTTCCCTGATTCCGGCACCGGCGCGCAGCATATGCGTAGCGGCACTATGGCGAAAACAGTGGGTGGTGATCTCCTTCAAGCCAAGACGCCGGCACTCCCGTTTGAGCTTGTTATTGAGCATGCACAGTAAAGCTGTCTCCCCTTTCTGAGGATACAGCAATCCCTTCTTTCTCTCTTCCTCCGTTGTGAGGGCGTCCCTGAAACTCCCCAGGTACACTCGTGTTATCTTCATGCTTGCCTCCGTGGCAGGACATCTTCTCCGCTTTCCACCGTTTTTGAAGTCTGTTATCGTAATGCTGCCACGATCAAAATCAAGGTCCGCAACGGTAAGCGCGCACGCCTCACTTATCCGTAAAACACTTCCATAGAGAAACTCTATGATTGACCTCATCATAAAATCACTGCTCCTCTGCAGCCCAAAGGAATCGAGAAGGATCCCCATGTCCTCAACGCTTAAGATGTTCCTCGGCAGTGTCCTTCCTGTTTTTAACCCCTTCAGTCCTGTGAATGGATTTTCGTAGATAAGTCTTTTCCTTAAAAGAAACCGGTAGAAGCTCCGTACCCTGTTCAGTTTGTTGTTAATGGTCCCACGGGAAAGGTTCTTATCCGCCCTGAGGAGATAAGCCATGTAGTCCTCCCCGGTACCGGTAGTAGCTTCAGCAGGGGATAGGTTTCTCTCTTCAAGAAAGGAGAGGAACTCTTTCACTGTAGAGAGGTAGGCCGGAAAGATTTGTATGCTTTTTAAGCGCAGATACTTTTCATAACCGATAAGAATTTCATCCAGGTTCATTTATGCACTCCTCTCTTTT
>JAGLYY010000522.1 GCA_023131935.1 Spirochaetales bacterium
ATAGTGGCTGAGTTAGACTGGGGAGAAAACAGGCCCCGTACCGTCGCAAAAATCATAAACGGCGTGGATTTATGGGTGATAATGAAATAGATCGTGTGTTCTTTGAAAGTTTAGAGAAGGATTGCCCGCTTTCATGCCGGAAAATGATACTTCAGGCTGAAAATGCAGTGAAATAGAAGCTGATTGTACAGATTTGAAAGATCCCTGGGCATACCCTATGTGGAGCAGGTATTTCCTATGAAATGAAATCCCTTGCTTTACTGAGTGTTCTGTTTCCCGAAAATAGTGGTGATGATGGTGTAAGCCGTCAGACTTTCCGGACGGCGATGGCGAAATATTTTGGTGATGAAGGCTATTTTGATGGGGACAGGTGGGGAATTTTCGAAGATGAAAGTACAAATGCCAAAAAACTGTTGAAAGCAATGGCCGCGGGCAAGGGTGGATCGCTGAAACGGGCAATGTTCACGCATTTTTCACATAATACCGAAGAGGTCGCCTATGGGGATGAGGAAAAAATACTTCCTTACCTTCGGTTCACTTCAAGCACCTTCGGGCCGCTCTACGGACCACATAAGAATAACTATGTTTCAGCCTATCTTACTTTTCTTTATGAACAGGGAAAACCCATGTTCTCCTATCTTATCGGCGAAGAACTTTCAGGAGAAGATGAGGTGTATGACTATACACAGTATGGATTGATTTCCCAGCTTGAGGGAGAAGCCCTCGCTGAAGCAGTACTGCGTTATTATACCTGGGGGGTAGAATACACCGGGTACGGCACGGATTCATTAAGCCTGACAGGAACTGATTCGCCGATTTATGAAAATGCGAATCTTCGAACTGTTCTTGAAATCTGGACAAAGATTGACCGTGATACCCCTGAATGGAATTATCTTCAACATGAACCTAAAAGTGTTGAAACAGGACAGTCTGGAGGAACGGGGGACATAAGTCCGGTACATGTGATGGATGACGGTTTCATCGGTAATGATCTGACGATAGCGGGATTTCCCGGGATTCAGGAGGCATTAGAGATAAGCCGGATCGATATTCTCTCATCAAGAAATATTGTGTGGGATGATGGAAGAGTAAAAGAAGTGCTGCTTGAAGGTGAAATATTAGCTGAAGGGAGCGATAATAAAGCGGTAATACATGACAGGAAGCTGCATCTTGGTGCACAGGGGAACCTGGTACTTGAGAAATCAACAACTGAGGAGATTACCGTTTCCTTCGGGTATGAATTTGGAAATGTGGAAGAATTAAGAGGAATCCTGTTAATAACCGGCAGCGGTGAACGTACGCAAGGTGTTCCGGATAAAACAGAATTCATTAAACAGGATTTATTTTCCATCCAGATAAGCCCTTCAGAAAGCGGTGAAGACTGGGAAACCATTACACCAGTGAAAGCCTACGCGTTTGACCCGAAGCTATACAGGTATTCGGTTTTAACAGACGCTCCCGGCTGGAGTATCGCAAGCGGAGCATACTATACTGACAGTTCTACTCAGATGGGTTACAGTTACTTTGTACTGCCTCAGGGCACAAAGGGCAAGAGGATACAGATTGTAGATTCCATGAAGTCCTCGAAGATCACCATATCCGAGATGATGGTGTTCAACGATGACCCCTTGAGGTGGCTTGATGGAATCACGATAGAAAATGACGAGATAAAGCATAAAGATCTTTTTAACGGGACAAACCCTGCAACCGTAACACCTCAGGCATCCTGGCATGGGGTAAGCGGCAAGGACGCGCGCTGTACCTGCTTTCCAACGGAAACCTGGATTCAGTCTATTATTCCATACCGGCTGACGGCAATAACATACCTCATCTGACATTCCATTTTGATAAATCGAAACCAATGGTAGAAATCGAATCGATAATTGTGTGGGAAAAGGACCATACAGGGGGAATTTCCGCTTTGGAGCAGGAAGTCCTTGTCATGGAGGGAACAAGCGAGATACTCGACTCAGGGTATTTCGCCGCGTATCATGAAAT